>NZ_JFJV02000033.1:0-31782 GCF_000611145.1 Cupriavidus sp. SK-3
GTGGCCACGCAGGCCCGCGCCACAACCAGCCCGGCCGCGGCGACGCCTGCGCGCGCGACCGTGGTCAGCAGCCCCTTCCGCCAGCCGCAGGCGGGCTCGCGCTCGACGATTACGACGCTGCCCGAAGCCAACACGCGGCCAGTCCAGCCCGTTGCCGCAAAGACCATGACAACCGCTGCCGTGGCACCGCCGCCCGCGGATGCCCAGGCGCGGCCAGCGCACGCGCCGGCCGCGCAGCCCGAATCGGCGGGCACGCGGGATACCGGCGTGCTGGAAACCGGGGAAGCCATCGCAGTACTCGCCGAGGAGCCGCAGACGGTAGCCGTGCTGACCCCCGAGGACGTCGCCATGCCGGTCTCCGGACTTGCCGCCACCGTGCCCGGCGAGATTCCCGAGCCCGCTAAACTGCTTGCGAACGCCGCGAGGCAAGGCGATGCGCCATCCGTGACGCTGGACGAGATCCGCCTGGAAGCCGAGGCGCTGATGGCGGAGCTGAAAGCACTGGCTGGTGGCCGTCGGCCGGCGTTGGCTGCCGTGCCGGCGCCGTCGCCGCAGGAGGCTGTGGCCGAGGCGCAGGCGGCATCCGCGCCATTGCCGGATGCCGCCATCGATGCCTCCGCCGAGGCGCCAATCGACGCGGTGAGCAATCCGGTGGCCACCGAAGCGGCCTTGGCCGCTGCCGAGGCACCGTCCAACGGGTTGCATGAAGCCTCCGCCGGAATCGTCACCGAGCCGGTTGCCGGGGATGCCGGACATGCTGTCGCTGTTGCTGAAGTGGATTCCCTGGCTTCAGTTGCGGTCCAGTCCGTGGCTGAAACCCAGGCGGAAGTTGCGGTCGAAGCCGAGCCGCAAACCGATACCGCAGCCGTGGTCGCAGTCCAGCCTGAAGCCGGAGCCGAGCCTGTAGCCGAAGTCCGGGCAGAAGCTGCTGTCGAAGCCGATCTGCAAACCGATACCGCAGCCGTGGTCGCAGTCCAGCCTGAAGCCGGAGCCGAGCCTGTAGCCGAAGCTCAGGCAGACCCTGCGGTCGAAGCCGAACCGCAAACCGATACCGCAGCCGTGGTCGCAGTCCAGCCTGAAGCCGGAGCCGAGCCTGTAGCCGAAGCTCAGGCAGAACCTGTGGTCGAAGCCGAGCCGCAAGCCGATGCCAATGCCGCTGCCGTGCTCGCAGTCCAGCCTGAAGGCGAAGCCGAAGCCGAAGCCGGAGCCGAAGCCGGAGCCGAGCCTGTAGCCGAAGCTCAGGCAGAACCTGCGGTCGAAGCCGAGCCGCAAGCCGATGCCGCGGCCGTGGTCGCAGTCCAGCCTGTAGCCGAAGCCGAGCCTGTAGCCGAAGCCCAGGCAGAAGTTGCGGTCGAAGCCGAGCCGCAGGCGGATGCCGCAGCCATGGTCGCAATCCAGCCTGAAGCCGGATCCGGGCCTGTAGCCGAAGCCCAGGCAGAGGTCGCGGTCGAAGCCGAGCCGCAAACCAGCGCCGCGGCCCAGCCCGAAGCCGATGCCACACTGGAAGAGATCGCCGATAGCGTTCTCGACGCCAACCTGCTGATCGAGCCCCGCGGCGAGGACAACGTCCCCGCTCCGGTGGCGGACGGCGCCACCGCCTCGGAGCCACCGCTATTGCCGGAAGCGGCCCCCGCCGCGCCAGCGCCCAAGCCGCGCATCGTACTGCAGGCCGTGGTCGGTAAAGTCGTCGCCCTTGACTCCGTGCAGGGCGCAGCGGCGGCAGCTCCCGTGGCAACGGCAATGCCGGCATCCCTGGCCATCGCCGTCACGCCGGCGCCCGCGCGCATCTCGGACTACCGCCTGCCGGACCTCGCCCTGCTGGAAGCCGCCACGGCCGATGTCGAGCAGGTTACCGAGGAACGCCTGCAGGAAACCGGCAACCTGATCGCGCAGCGTCTGGCGGAGTTCAAGGTGCCGGTCTCGGTGGTAGGCGCATCGGCCGGTCCGGTGATCACGCGCTTCGAGGTGGATCCCGCCATGGGCGTGCGCGGCGCGCAGGTGGTGGGGCTGATGAAGGACCTGGCGCGCGCGCTGGGCGTGACCTCGATCCGCGTGGTGGAAACCATCCCCGGCAAGACCTGCATGGGGCTGGAGCTGCCCAACGCGCGGCGGCAGATGATCCGCCTGTCGGAGATCGTGGCCGCGTCATCCTTCCTCGGACACAACTCGAACCTGGTGCTGGCGATGGGGAAGGACATCACCGGCAACCCGGTGGTGACCGATCTCGCGCGCGCGCCGCACTTGCTGGTGGCTGGCACCACCGGCTCGGGCAAGTCAGTGGCGGTCAATGCCATGATCCTGTCCCTGCTGTACAAGGCCACGCCGGACGATGTGCGGCTGATCATGATCGACCCCAAGATGCTGGAACTGTCGGTCTATGAGGGCATTCCCCACCTGCTCGCGCCGGTGGTGACCGATATGAAGCAGGCCGCGCACGCGCTCAACTGGTGCGTGGGCGAAATGGAGAAGCGCTATCGCCTGATGTCGGCGCTTGGCGTGCGCAACCTGGCCGGCTTCAACCAGAAGATCCGTGCCGCCGAGGCCGTGGGCGAGCACGTGTCCAATCCGTTCTCGCTGACGCCCGACGCGCCCGAGCCCCTGCGCACATTGCCGCTGATCGTGGTGGTGATCGACGAACTGGCCGACCTGATGATGGTGGCCGGCAAGAAGATCGAAGAGCTGATCGCGCGGCTGGCGCAGAAAGCGCGCGCGGCCGGCATCCACCTGATCCTGGCCACGCAGCGGCCGTCGGTGGATGTGATCACCGGCCTGATCAAGGCCAATATCCCGACCCGGGTGGCCTTCCAGGTTTCGTCCAAGATCGACTCGCGCACCATCCTCGACCAGATGGGCGCGGAAAGCCTGCTGGGGCAGGGCGACATGCTGTTCCTGCCGCCGGGTACCGGCTATCCGCAGCGCGTGCACGGCGCCTTTGTGGCCGACGACGAAGTGCACCGCGTGGTGGAGCACTGGAAGCAGTTCGGCGAGCCCGACTACGATGAAGCCATCCTGGCGGGCGACCCCGGCGAAGCCGCCGCCGCGGATCTGTTCGGCGAAGGCGGCGGCGACGTGGAAGCGGACCCGTTGTACGACGAAGCCGCCTCCTTCGTGCTCACCAGCCGCCGGGCCTCGATTTCGGCCGTGCAGCGCCAGTTGCGCATCGGCTATAACCGTGCTGCCCGGCTGATCGAGCAGATGGAAGTAGCCGGGCTGGTCTCGCCGATGGGCCGCAACGGCGCGCGCGATGTGCTCGCGCCGGGCTCGGGCGATTGAAGGCACGCAAGGCGCAACGTGCAAGGGGAGACAGCGATGGATTCCACGACCAGCCCGCCGCCTGTGCCGCAGGGCAACCTGCTGGCGCAGGTGCCGGTCGACCGCGCGGCCGAGCGCTTCGATGCCTTGCTGGAACGGCCCGGCCTCAGGATCGAACGGATCGTCTCGAACGGTCAGGCCAGTCCGCCGGATTTCTGGTACGACAGCGCGCAGGATGAATGGGTGTTGCTGCTGAGCGGCAGCGCGGGGCTGCATATCGACGGCGAAGCCGCGGCGCGCGCGCTTGCGCCCGGCGACTGGCTGCATCTGCCGGCGCATTGCCGGCATCGGGTGGCGTGGACCGATGCGGATCAGCCCACGGTCTGGCTCGCGGTGCATTGCGAGCCGGCGGGGCAAGGCTGAGAAGCCGGGCGCTTCGTCAAATGGAGCGCTGGCCGAAGCCAGCTGGTCTCATCGCCGCCCAGCCAGCCTGGGCCAACGCCGGCCCGAAACGCGGGCTCAGCCGCCCTCAACCGGAAATACCGGCTCTCCCAGATTCAGCATCAACCGGTTCGCCCACGCAAAAATCGCGATCGAGTGAATCAGGTCGAGGATCTCCGCATCGCTCACCCCCACCTCGCGCAACGCGCGCAGGCTATCGGCACTGACCGCATCCGGCCGTTCGGTCAGTTCGATGGAGAATTTCGAAATCGCCCGTTCGCGCGCGGTGGTGCCCGCCGAATGCGGGTCTTCGAAGACCTGCGTGATGACGTCGTTACGCTTGGCCAGTTGCTCGAAACGCTGCGCGTGCACCGACGCGCAGTACACGCAGCCATTCACCCGCGATACCACCGTACTGGCCAGTTCCCGCTCGGCGCGCGCCATGCCGCCCGGCGCGTACATGATGGCGTTGAAGGCGGTGGAACGCTGGCGCAGGATCTCGGGCTGGTGCACCAGGAACAGGTAGTAGTCCGAAACCTTGGCCTTGGGATGGCTTTCCTCCAGCACCGCGACCTGTTCGGGCGTGGCGCGGTCCACCTGGACCACATCCAGCCAGGCCTTCCAGTCGAGCACTTCGTTGGTGAAGCCCTGGATCTTGATCGGTGCGCTCATGCTGCGGCCTCCTCGGATTGCAGTGTCTTCAGGGCCTTCAGGGCCTTCAGGCCGGCCACCAGGCGCACCTGGTAGGAGAGGAATGCGATCAGCTGCGCAAGGGTCACTACGTCGGGCGTGGCCAGGCCAGCGGCGGGCAGCGTCTTGAGGGCGGCTTCGTCGCCGGCCACGGGGTTTTCGATCAGCGTGCGGGTAAAGGCGAGCATGGCGCGCAGGCGCGGATCGGCCAGCGACGCGGGATCGCCTTGCCCGGCGATGGCGACCAGCGCGGCGTCGGCGCCGGCCTCGCCGAGCCGTTCGCGATAATGCGCCGCCAGCTCCGGCGCCGGCGTCAGGCGCGCGGCGTACAGCGCCACCAGCAGGCGCTCGGTGAGCGCCAGGCCGGGCAGGGCGGGATCGAACAGGGCGTCGTAGCTGCCCTGCGTGGAGACGGCGACCTTGTCGCGCTGGTGGCGCAGCGCGTGGGTGGCGGAACCGGCGGCAAGGCCGGCCACGCGGTCCACCAGGTCAGCGGTGGCTGTGTTGGTTTGGGTCATGATGGGCTCTCTGTCTTGACTCAGGGGTTTAGTCGTTCGGTGACACTGGCACGGCCGGTGTGGCTGGCGACCGCGCGGGCCAGGAATTCGCGCACGCCGGTCCAGGATTCCTCATCCGCGATCGCGTTGGCCGCCGGCGTGCCGCCGGTGGTGCTGATCCGCCTGGAAACCGGGTGGGCATAGACCATCTGCGTGGTCGGCACATAGGGAAACAGGATGGCATGGCCGGCTTCTTCGAAATCCAGATGCTCGACGTTATGCGGATGCCCGACCTCGGCCAGCTTGTCCGCCACCATGCGCGAATACAGGCTGGAGGGCCACGAGCCATCGTCGGTGCCGGACAGCAGCATCACCGGTCCGCGGATGTCTTCCACGCGGATGCGGGCGCGCGCCACCGCGTCGGGATCCTGCAGCGCGGTCAGGATGGCGCGTTCATGCCGGTGCGGCGCCGGGCCTTCGTCGAAGGGCGCCCAGCTCGCGGTACGGTTGTTCTCCCACACATGCGGCAGCGGCTTGCCGTGGTGCAGCCAGGCCGGGCCTTCGCGGCCGATGGCCGGATCGGCGGCATTTTGCGCGCTGTGCACCACGGCGCCGGGCACATAGCCGATTACCGCGGAGACCAGCTCGGGGAAGGTCGCGCCCAGCAGCAGCACCAGCTCGCCGCCGCGGGACTGGCCTGACAGCGCGATGAAATCGCGCGCCGGCCGGACCCGCTCGCGAATCCAGCGCAGGCCGCGCTCGAAGTATTCCAGCGGCGTGCCGGAGATATAGTCGGACAGCCCGGGCGCCTTGAAGTACGCCAGGGCCAGCGCAGCGTAACCACGCGAGGCGTAGAGCGCGGCGCGCGGTTCGTTGATGCCGCCGCCCGACCCGTTGAGCACCATCACCGCCGGATGCGGGCCCGGGCCGGGCGGCAGGTAGAGCGTGCCGACCAGGCCGTCCTCGCGCACATCCGTGCGGGTCACGCCCGCGGCCGCCAGGCACTGCACCAGCTCGCCGCGCGTCTCGCACATCTTGCCGCCGCCGGTACGCACCGTGATCTCGGTGACGAGCGGACGGGTGGTGTCGGCATGGAATGGCTCCCGGCTGTCGCTGTCGACCGGGCGCTGCGACCAAAGCAGCCCCATCGGGCTGACGCCCGCGTAGCTGCCGGACGATGGCGCGTCGCGCTCCAGGTCGACCGTGCCGGCGGCGTCCGCCACGAACACCGCCTCGCTTGCCCAGGGAATCTCCCGGCCGCGCAGCGTGCGTGTGGCGATGGTGGCGATTTCGCCGGGGCACAGGCCCGACACGGTGATCCGGCGGGGAACGTCGATCAGGCCGTCGGCCGGCGTGATGGTAAGCAATGCCATATCCGCTCCGCCTTACTTGCCGTCGCGCGTGACCATCATCGCCGCGGTGCGGTCGCTGGTCATCGGCGCCACCTTCAGGCCCTTCCTGGCGGCCCAGATATTCTGGTAGTGGAACAGCGGCAGCACACCCACGTCGTCCGACACCAGCTTGACCGAGCGGCGCAGGATGGCCTCTCGTTTGGGCGCGTCGAACTCCGCGGTCGATTCGTCCAGCGCCTTGTCCACCGCCGGATTGCTGTAATGGCCCCAGTTGGAGGCGCCCAGGCCCTTCTTGGCATCCACGCTGGCCAGGACGTTGACCAGCGCATAGCTGGCCTCGCCGGTTCCGTTGCCCCAGGCCAGCATGCTGACCGCGTACTCGTTCTTGTTGGCGCGGCCTGCATAGACGGACCAGGGCACGACTTCCACCTGGGTCTTGACGCCGATACGGGTCCAGAACTGCGCCACGGCCTGCGCGGTCTCGGGGCCTTGCGGATAGCGGTCGTTAGGCGCGTGGATGGTCAGCTTGAAGCCATCCTTGAAGCCCGCCTCGGCCAGCAGCTTTTTGGCTTGCTCGGGATCGTAGGCGATGTCCTTGACTTCCGGGTTGTAGCCGAAGGTGTTCCTGGGCATCCACTGGCTGGCCACGCTGGCGGTGTTTTGCAGGATGCGGCCCACCACGGCCTGGCGGTTGATCGCCAGCGACAGCGCACGCCGCACGCGCACGTCCAGCAGCGGGTTCTTGTCCAGCGGCTTGCCCGCGTTGTCCGTGATGTACGGGCTGGGGCCGGGCTTGAAGCTCGGCTGCAGCAGCATGACTCGCAGGCCCGCATAGGGAAAGACGCTGACGTTGGGCGACTGCTTGAGCTTGGCCAGGTCGGACACCGAGACCTTGTCGATGACATCGACGTCGCCGGACAGCAGCGCGGCGGTGCGGGCCGGGCCGTTGTTGATATAGCGGTAGTTGACCTGCTGCCAGCCTGGCTTGCCGCCCCAGTAGCCGTCATTGCGCGCCATCATCACGCGGTCGCCCGGCGTGTAGGAGATGAACTTGTAGGGGCCCGTGCCGACCACGGCGCGGCCGCTGTTGTAATCCTCGGTGCTGGCCTTTTCACCCACATGCTTGCTGACGATATGGATCGAGGCCAGGTTCAGCGGCAGGTCCGGGTTCGGGATATTGGTCTTGATGACGAGCGTGTACGGGTCCTTGGCGGTCACCGATTCCACGGTGCGCAGATACCCCGAGAACGAAGCCACGCTGCCCGGCACATTGCGCGCGCGCTGGTAGGAGAAGATCACGTCCTCCGCGCCGAAAGGCTTGCCGTCCTGCCACTTCACGTCGCGGCGCAGCCTGAACTCCCAGGTCTTGTCGTCCAGCGGCTTCCAGGATTGCGCCAGCCCGGGCTGCAGCTTGTTGTCCTTGTTCTCGATCAGCAGGTCCCAGAAGTGCAGGTCCACGGAGCGGTCACCGGCGTGGTTGTTGAGCTGCGGGTCCAGCGAGGACAGCGGATCGGCGAAGCCGATCGACAGCGACTGGGCGGAGGCGGCACCGGCGCACAGCATGGCCGCGACGGTGGCGCTGATCGAGAGGGACAGCAGGCGTTTCATAAGCGGATTTCCTCGGGGCGATGGGAACAATGGAAATGCGTTGGCAGCAAGGCTGGCGCTAGCCGCCGTCGTTCAGGTGGCAGGCGCTGAAATGATTCACGGCGATACCGCGCAGGCGCGGCACCTCGGTCCGGCAGCGCGCCATGGCATGCGGGCAGCGCGGATGGAAATGGCAGCCCGGCGGCGGCGCCAGCGGGCTGGGAATCTCGCCCTTGATGGCGGTGAAGGTCTTGTGGCGCGAGTCCAGCCGCGGGATTTCGGCCAGCAGCGCCTGCGTGTACGGGTGACTGGCCTGGCGGAAGATCTCTTCCGTGGGTGCGCTCTCGACGACCCGGCCCAGGTACATGATGACCACGCGGTCCGACACATGCTCCACCACGCCAAGGTCGTGGCTGATAAACAGGTAGGTGAGGCCGAGTTGCTCGCGCAGGTCCATGAACAGGTTGAGCACCTGCGCCTGGATGGAAACGTCCAGCGCGGCGACGGCCTCGTCGCACACCAGCAGCTCCGGCTGCACGGCCAGCGCGCGGGCAATGCCGATGCGCTGGCGCTGGCCGCCGCTGAACTGGTGCGGGTAGCGCTGGCGCAGGGCCGGATCCAGCCCGGCGCGTTCAAGCTGCGCGCTGACATAGTCGTCGAAGCCGGCTGCGTCTACCAGGCCGTGCAGGCGCGCGCCCTCGCCGACGATGCGGTCCACGCGCAAGCGCGGGTTCAGGCTCGCGTAGGGATCCTGGAACACCATCTGGATCTTGAGCCGCAATGCACGGCGGGCGCTGGCATCAAGGCCTTCGACCGCTTGTCCGTCCACGCGAATCTCGCCTGCCGATGGCTGCAGCAGGCCGGCCACCATGCGGCCGAGCGTGGACTTGCCGCAGCCCGATTCGCCGACCAGTCCCACCACCTCGCCACGGCGGATCTGCAGATCGACGCCATCCACGGCGTGCGTGACCGGTGCCGGTTCCGACCAGCCCAGCCGCCGCAGCGCGCGGCCGAGATAGTCGAAGCGGCCGGATGCCTGCTCGCCGAAGCGCTTGGCAAGATGGCTGGCCTCGATCAGGGCGGGCAATGGCGGCGGCTCGCCGGCAGCGTGTTCAGTCGGCTTCATGCGAACTCCGCGGTGACGGCCGGCTGGCCCGGGTGGAAGCAGCGCACCTGGCGCAATGCGTCCGGCGAAGTGATTGCCGGTGCCTGCCGGCAGGCACCGGAGACACGCTGGCAGCGCGCCGCGAAGGCGCAGCCGGGCGGCATCGTCAGCAGGTTGGGCGTCATGCCCGGGATCTGGCGCAGCCGCTGGCCGCGCTTGTTCAGGCTCGGCAGGCTGCCGATCAGGCCGGCGGTGTAGGGGTGCAGCGGATGGTCCAGCACCGCATCGACCGGCCCTTGCTCGACGATGCGGCCGGCGTACATCACCGCCACCTCGTCGGCCAGGCCAGCCACGACGGACAGGTCGTGCGTGATCCAGATCAGCGCGGTACCGTGCTGGCGCGCCAGCTTTTGTACTTCGGACAGGATCTGCGCCTGGATGGTGACATCCAGCGCGGTGGTGGGCTCGTCGGCAATGATCAGGTCGGGCCGGTGGAGCATGGCGATGGCAATCGCCACGCGCTGGCGCATGCCGCCGGAAAGCTGGTGCGGGTAGGCGCGCAGGCGTTCCTCCGGGCTGGGGATGCCCATCATCCCCAGCGTGTCGCGCGCCAGTTCGCGCGCCTGCTTGTGGCTCGCGGCGCTATGGGCACGTACCGCCTCGATCATCTGCGCGTCCACCCGCATCACCGGGTTGAGCGTCATCATCGGGTCCTGGAAGATCATGGCGATGCGGTTGCCCTGCAACTGGCGCAGTTCGGCCGGCCGCATGCCGGTCAGCTCACGGCCCTGGAACAGGATCTCGCCGCCGACGATGCGCCCCGGCGCGTCCACCAGGCCCATGACGGAAAAGCCCGTCACGGACTTGCCGGAGCCGGATTCCCCCACCAGCCCGAGGATGCGGCCGCGCGGCACGGTGAAGGAGACGTCGTCCACCGCCGGCAGCACGCCGGCGCGGGTTTCGAAGTGCGTGCGCAGATGGCGGACTTCCAGCGTCGGCACGGTGTTGTCGCGGCTTGCCACCGTCATTTCTGCAATCTCGGGTTGAGCACGTCGCGCAGGCGGTCGCCCACCAGGTTGATGGCCACCACCGTGACCAGCAGCGCGATGCCGGGGAAGAAGCTGATCCAGTATTCGTCGGACAGCATGAACTGGTAGCCGTTGGCGATCAGCAGCCCAAGCGAGGGCTCCGTCACCGGCACGCCCAGGCCCAGGAAGGACAGCGTGGCCTCCAGCGTGATGGCGCGGGCCACTTGCAGCGAGCCGATCACGATCAGCGGCGGCAGGCAGTTCGGCAGGATATGGCCGATCACGATGCGCCAGTTGGAGATGCCCTGGCCGCGCGCCGCTTCCACGTATTCGCGGCGGCTCTCCACCAGCGCCTGGCCGCGCGCGGCGCGCGCATAGTAGGCCCACTCCAGGATCACCAGGGTCAGCACCACATTGAGCACGCCCTTGCCCAGGAAGGCCAGGATCATCATCGCCACCAGGATCGACGGGAAGGACAGCAGCAGGTCCACCGTGCGCATGATCACGCTGTCGACGCGGCCGCCGGCATAGGCGGCCAGCAAGCCGAGCAGGGTGCCGGCGATCCCGGCGATCAGCGCCGAACCCACGCCCACGGTCAGGCTGATGCGCAGGCCGTAGAGGATGCCGGAGAAGATATCGCGCCCCTGGCCGTCGGTGCCGAGCCAGTAGCTATAGGTGCCGGTGCCGCTCGCGGCGCCAGGCGCGAGGCGTGCGTCCATGACGTCGAGCTGCATCAGGTCGTAGGGATTCTGCGGCGTCACCAGCGGCGCGAAAATCGCCGCCAGCACCAGGATCGCCAGCAGCACCAGGCCGAATACGGCGGTACGCGAGGAAAAGAAGTCCGCCGCCACCCGGCGCCAGGGCGATTCGCGGCGCAGCGCCCGCGGATCGGCTTGCGCCGTGGAGGCGGCGTTGTCGATGGCGCTCATGCGGCAGCCTCCAGCCGCACGCGCGGGTCGAGCAGCTTGTACAGAACATCCACGATCAGGTTCAGCGTGACGAACAGGCACACCACCACGATCAGGTAGGAAACGATCACCGGCCGGTCCAGCGCGTTGATGCTGTCCAGGATCAGCTTGCCGGCGCCGGGCCAGGCGAAGATGTTCTCGGTCACGACCGCGAAGGCGATGGTTGAGCCGAACTCCAGTCCCAGCACCGTCACCAGCGGAATCATCGTATTGCGCAGCACATGGCCGAGGACCACGCGCTGCGGCGACAGGCCCTTGGCGCGGGCGAACCTGACCCAGTCCTGCGGCAGCACCTCGCGCACGCCGGCGCGCGTGAGCCGCAGCACCAGCGAGACCTTGAACAGCGACAGGTTGATGGCCGGCAGGATCAGGTGGCGCAGGCCGTCGGCGGTGAGCCACGACCACGGCACGCCCAGCCATTCAGCCGTGGCGCCGCGTCCGCCCGAGGGCAGCCAGCCAAGCCGCACGCTGAAGGCCATGATCAGCATCAGACCCACCCAGAACGTAGGCAGCGAGAAGCCGACGATGCTGCCGGTCATCAGCACGCGCGACAGCGGATGCTCCGGGTACAGGCCGGCGAACAGCCCGAGCGGCACGCCCACCAGCACGGCCAGCAACAGCGCCGCCACCGCCAGCTCCAGCGTGGCCGGCAGCCGCTGCAGGATGAGCTGGATGGCCGGTACGTTATAGACCAGGCTGTTGCCCAGGTCGCCGCGCAGGGCGCCGTGCAGGAAGGCCAGGTACTGGCGCCAGAGCGGCTGGTCCAGCCCCAGCCGCGCAATGATGCGCGCGCGCTCGACCTGGTCCACGTCCTGTCCGATCAGGATGTCGACAGGATTGCCGATCGCGTGCAGCCCGGCGAACACGATCACCGTCATCGCCAGCACGACCAGCAGCGACTGCGCCAGCCGGCGTGCCAGCCATCGGAGCGGCCAGCGGCTCATGATGCGTTTGCCGCGTCGGAAGGAATCGCCGGCGGCGGGCCGGCCGGCACCCACTCGTCCCCGAAGACCTCAGGTTCGGCGAAGGCTTCCATATTGGCGTAGTGCAGGGCCACGTCCTCCTGGTAGAGCAGGGCTGCGATGCCCTGGCCCAGGCGCCTGGCGCCGTCGCTGATGGCGGGAATATCGCCCGAGACCGTGCCATGCGACAACGCTGCCGGATAGCAGAAGCAGTGGATGCGCGACAGGCCCGGGCACGCGTCCGGCGTCTTCTCGAGGAATTCGAAGGCCGGGCCAAGGTCAGGAGAATCCGACAGTTCCTGGTCTTCCTGTCCCTCCCGCGGCGAGTAGCGGTCGCGCCAGTAGCGGATCTGGCCGGCAAAGGCGGCGAATTCCTCGCGCGTTTCCAGCGCGATGCGGAAGCCGGTCGAGACAATCAGGAAATCCAGCTCGAAGGCCCCCTTCGGCGTATGCGCCAGCAGCGCGCCGCCGGACTGCTCGATGCGCTCGATCGGGCAGCCCAGGTTGAAGCGCGCGTTCTCATGCTGTGACACCCGCAGCGTGCTGCCGCGCGGCGGCGGTACCTGCTGCTCGTTGATGTAATGGCGGATGCGCCATTTCCAGTCGTCCGGCAGGCCGGAGTGGCCGTGCGTGAGGCCGGGGTTGCCTGCGCCCTTGCCCTTGTTGATACGCGGGATATCGGCGCGGCGGATCAGCAGGTCGACGCTGGCGGCGCCCGCTTCCAGCGCGGTAGCGGCGCTGTCCATGGCGGAGGCGCCGGCGCCGACCACGCCCACGCGCTTGCCGCGCAGGGTGCCGTAGTCGAACACATCGCTCGAATGCACCCAGCGCTCGCGCGGCAAGGTCTGGACAAAGGGCGGCACATGCGCGCCGCCCAGGCCGTCGCGGCCGGTGGCCAGCACCACGCGGCGCGCCAGCACGGTCTGCGCGCCGGCGGGCGAGCGGATTTCCAGCGCCACCAGGCCATCGGGGCGCGGCAGCACCCGCTCGACCACGTGGTCGTTGCGCACGTCCAGTTCCAGCACCTGGCGATACCAGCGCAGGTAATCCATCCACTGCAGGCGCGGGATCTTGTCCAGCGCGTCCCAGGCGGCGGTACCGAACTGGGCCTCGAACCAGGCGCGGAAGGTCAGGGCGGGCAGGCCCAGCGCCGGGCCGGTCAGTTGCTTCGGCGAGCGCAGCGTCTCCATGCGCGCCGTGGTGGCCCAGGGGCCCTCGAAGCCGGCCGGGGAGCGGTCGAAAATCCGCGCGTTGATGCCCAGGTGCTTGATCGTAGCTGCTGCCGCCATGCCGGCCATGCCGCCGCCGATCACCGCAACATCCAGCACCGGCTCGCCATCGTGCGTGCGCGCCACGGTCCAGTTCCTGGCGGGCAGTTCCAGCCAGGACAGGTCCTGGCGCAAGCGCGCTTCCAGCGCGGCGAGGCCTTCCGCGGCGGTGGCGGCGGTGGCAGCGGATATGGCCGGGATGGCTTCGGCAGGCAAGTTCATAGGTCGATGTGTTCGGTGTCGTGGGAGGCGCCGTTGGCGGCCTCGGTGGCCGCGGCGTCGCCATAAAGCGCTTGCAGCAGCGCGCCGTGCTGTTCCGGGCCGCGCTGGGTGAAATCGGGCAGCAAGTGGCGTGCCGCGGTGGCCAGCGAGTCGATCAGCGCCAGCACGGCGGCGCTGGCGGGCCTGGTCTGGGGGGTGATCACGCCAAAGTAGAAAGGAATATCGGCATCGATCGGGCGTACCACGATATCGGCCAGCGGCACGCCGCGCGCTGTCACCGGCTCCAGCACTGCGATCCCCAGTCCGGCACGTACGGCGGTGAGCGCATTGAGCGAGGAATTGGTGTCGATTAGCGCGGCCGGTTCCACCCCGGCACGGGCAAACGCTTCGTCCAGGCGGCGGCGCAGCCGGTAAGGGTTCTGCATGGTGACGATACGCCGCCCGCTGCAGGCCGAGAGCGGGATGGTGGCCAGCGCCGCCAGCGGATCGTCGGCACGTACCGCTGCCACGCAGGCCGCCTGCCCGATCCAGTGCACGGTGACGCCGCGATGCTCCAGGGGCAGGCTGGTCAGGCCGATCTCGGCCGCGCCGGTCAGCACCGAGTGCACGACTTTTTCCGGGGAGGCGCTGTTGATATGGATGTGGCTGGCGGTGCCGGTGCCCGCGGTGGCATGGTCCGGCCGGTTGCCGGCCAGCGCCAGGGGCAACAGGCCCGCCGCCAGGGCCGGCGTGGCGGCGATCTGCAGCGAGCGGTTTTCCTCGCGGGCAATTTCAGCGGCACGGGCCCGGATCTGCTGCAAGCCGACCAGCGCGTGCTCCACCTCCTCGTACAGCAGGAAGCCCCGCTCGGTGGGGCTGACGCGCGGCCCGCTGCGGGCGAACAGCGCAAAGCCGATCTCGCTCTCCAGTTCCTGGATCAGGCGTGTGATCGCCGGCTGGGAACGGCCCAGCAAGCGCCCCGCGGCGGTGACGCTGCCGCTGGTCATGACTGCCGCGAAGGCTTCCAGTTGCCGGATTTCCATGGGGGCGAGATGTCGTCGATGCTATGTATGTGTTTTATGGATTCTCGCCCCGCCAGCATTCGGATTGCAAATACTATTTTCATATGTGCTCATGCGGTTGCATGGGGGAAGCGGAGCGGCTGGCGCGCCGTCGCCCCGGCACGGCGGGACGGGGGTCGATGCCGGCAAGCGGTGCGCAACCGGGCGGTATGCCCTGCGCCGTGCCAGGCACGTATGATGGGAACCATGTCGGCACGGGAGGCCACGGGGCCTGCCTGGCGATGCAACAGGAGAGCGCATCATTTGAATCCCCTTCAAAGCTGCACGCGGGGCGCCACGCATGGCGATCGGTTCGGGCTTCCGGGAACCATGGCGGTGCTCGGCCATGCGCTGGCCGGGCTAGCGCTGCTCGCCGCGGCTGCCACGGTGTGCGCCGACACGCTCCGGGTCGGCTCAAAGCGCTTTACCGAGTCTTATATCCTCGGGGAAATCCTTACCCAGACGGCTGCGGTCCAGGTCAGTGCCCAACACACGCCCGGCCTTGGCAACACGGCCATCGTGTTCGAAGCCCTCAAGGCGGGCAGCATTGACCTGTATCCGGACTACACCGGCACCGTTTCCAGCGAAATCCTCAAGCTGCCCCCCGGCGCCAGCCTGGAACAGATCAACCGGGCGCTGGCGCCGTTTGACCTGGCGGCTGGCATTCCACTCGGGTTCGAGAACACCTACGCACTGGCGGTGAGCGAGGGCAAGGCGCGCCAGCTTGGCCTGGCGGCGCTGGAAGACCTGGCCGCGCAGCCGCAACTGCGCCTGGGGTTGTCGCATGAATTTCTCGGCCGGGCCGATGGCTGGCTCGGGCTGGCGCAACGCTATGGCCTGCGCCAGCGCCCCATGGGGCTGGATCACGGCGTTGCCTACGAAGCCCTGGCCAACGGGCAGGTCGATGGCATCGACATCTACTCCACCGACGCCAAGATTCGCAAATACGGGCTGCGCGTGCTGACCGACGACCGGCACTACTTCCCGCGCTATGACGCCGTGGTGCTGTACCGGCGCGACCTGCCGCAGCGCTTTCCGGCGGCCTGGCAGGCCTTGATTCGCCTGGAGGGCAAGATACACGCGCAAGACATGATCGCGATGAACGCGGCGGCTGAACTGGATGGGCAATCCTTCGCCACGGTAGCGCATGCCTTCCTGGCGAATGGCGGCGCCGCGGCGACTACCGCCGAAGCGGGAACCCGGCCAGGCGCCCGCGCCGGACTCGCAGCCACCTTGTTCGGCCGCGATACCTTGCGCCTGACCTGGCGGCACCTGGCCCTGGTGCTTGGCGCCGTGGGCGCCGCCACCGTGCTGGGTGTGCCGCTGGCCATCGTGGCCGCGCGCCGTCCCCGGCTGGGCCAGGCCTTGATGGCGGCGGTGAGCGTGCTGCAGACGGTGCCCTCGCTGGCCTTGCTGGCCCTGCTGATTCCGCTGCTGGGGCGTATTGGCATATGGCCCGCCATGGTGGCGCTGTTCCTCTATGCGCTGCTGCCGATCGTGCGCAATACGCTGACGGGGCTGCAGCAAGTGCCCAAGGGGATGTGCGAGGCGGCGCGCGCCCTGGGTTTCAGGCCTGGCCAGGTGCTGCGCTACGTAGAGCTCCCGCTATCGATGCCGGTGCTGCTGGCCGGTATCAAGACAGCAGCCATCATCAGCGTGGGCACAGCCACCATAGCCGCCTTCGTCGGCGCGGGCGGCTACGGGGAACGCATCGCGACCGGGCTCGCGCTGAATGATCACGTCCTGCTGATGGCGGGCGCCATACCGTCCGCGGTGCTTGCGCTCCTTGTGCAGGCGGGATTCGAACTTGGGGAATGGTACCTGGGCAGGCATGCCCGGGGCGGGACAGCCGCCTGAGCGGGCGGGCCCCTGCCTGCTCATGATTGCGCCTTCGCCAGCTCGCCCAGTCTGGCCACGGCCGCTTCCACGGCGTCGCTCCAAAGGTGGCCGTAGTTCAGGCGGATGCAATTGCGATAGCCTTGCCGCGCCGAGAAGATCGGGCCCGGCGCAATGCCAATGCCATGCTCGAGCGCGGCGCGATGCAGGGCCAGCGCATCGAAGCCCTCGGCAAACTCCACCCACAGGAAATACCCGCCCGCGGGCTGCGAGACGCGCACCGACTCGGGGAAATGCCGGCCAATGGCGGCGATCAGCTGGCCCTGCTGCATCTCCAGCAGATGGCGCAGGCGCCTCAGGTGCTTGTCGTAGCCGCCGTTCTGCAGGTATTCCGCCAGCGCCACCTGCGTCGGCACGCCCGCCGACAGCGTGGTCATCAGCCGCAGCCGCTGGATCGCTTCGCCGAACCGCCCGGGCGCCACCCAGCCCACCCGGAAGCCCGGCGCCAGCGTCTTGGAGAACGAGCTGCAATGCATGACCAGGCCCTCCTGGTCGAAGGCCTTGGCGGGCAGCGGGCAGCGGTTGCCGAAGTACAGCTCGCCGTACACGTCGTCCTCGATCAGCGGTACGCGGTGGCGGGCCAGCAAGGCCACCAACTGCTGCTTCCTGCCCTCGGACATGCTGGCGCCCAGCGGGTTCTGGAACTGCGTCATGAACCAGCAAGCCTTGATCGGGTGGCGCTTCAGGGCGGCATCCAGCGCGTCCAGGTCGATGCCTTCGCGCGGATCCACCGGGATCTCCACGGCCCGCAGACGTAGCCGCTCCAGCGCCTGCAGGGCGGCATAGAAGCCGGGCGACTCGATGGCCACCACATCGCCGGGCTGGGTCACGGCCATCAGGCACAGGTTGAGTGCTTCGAGCGCGCCGTTGGTGACGATGATTTCCTCGGTGGGTTGCGGGGCTCCCGCGCCAAGGTAGCGCAAGCCGATCTGCTGGCGCAGGGCCAGATGCCCGGCCGGCATGTCGTTCACGGAATACCAGGGATCGAGTTCGCGCCCGGCGCGGGCCAGCGACTTGCCCAGGCGCTCCCAGGGAAACAGCTCGGGCGAAGGGAAGGCCGAGCCGAGCTGGACAAGCTGAGGATCGCGCGCGGCATCGAGCACGGAGAACACCAGCTTGGAGATATCGACGTCGGTCGAGACCTGGTGCGAGCGGCGCACCGCCGGCTGTGGCAGCGGCCGCCCCACCGGTCCCGTCACGTAGTAGCCGGAGCGCTCGCGCGCCCGTACCAGCCCGCGCTCCTCCAGCCGGTAGTACGCCTGGAACGCGGTGGAAGGGCTCACGCCATACTGCGCCACCGTCTTGCGGATCGACGGCATCTTGGTGCCGGGCGGCAGGTTGCCGCTGCGGATGTCCTTGGCCAGCGTTTCCGCCAGCTCTTCGTAGCGCTTCATGGGGCAGGGGGCAGGGGTCTACAAATGCCTGATCGTCAAACTGATACGCAAAATTATCGCAGATCTGATTCTGTTATTACTTGCCAGCCACGGCCATAATGCCCCGTAACTAGTAAAAGCCATGTCGTTGCACGGTCGGCAGCCCCCCGGACGTACGGTCATGCGATATGTGGCAAGCATGCAAGGAAGACGGAATGAACCCCTTGAGATTGGTGATTACGGTGTTGTGGGGATTTTTTGGCCTGCGCAAGGGCCAGGAACATATGCGCGACTTGCAGGCGGTGCGGCCGGTGCCGCTGATCCTGACCGGCGTGGCGCTGGCGGCGGGCCTCGTGCTGCTGCTTGTGTCGCTGGCGCACTGGGCGGTGACCCACGCCTGAAGCGCGGGCGCGCCAGTTCATCCCGCATCCGCAGGGCCGCCCAGGTCTGCAACCATGATGCGCAGCCCGCCGCGTGCGGGCTGCGCACGCTTGCCGCACGGAACGCCATCGCGGCGCTTAAAACGACAATCAGCCCCATGAGTCTTGCCACGAGGCGGTTCTCCGCTACCGCCGCCGCCGCTGTCGCCGGCACCATTTCCGCTTTCGCGCGCAGGCCCTTGCTCGGCGCTGCCGCCGCCTTCGCCGCCTTGCTGCTGGCGCCATGCCTCGCGGCTGCGGCGGACGCCCCCGGCGCGGCGCAGATCGAGCGTGGCCGCTACCTGGCCAAGGTGGCCAACTGCGCCGCCTGCCACACCAGCCCCGGCGGTGCGCCCTTTGCCGGCGGATTGCCGTTGAAGACCGGCGTGGGCACCGTCTATTCCACCAACATTACGCCGGATGCCGAGAGCGGCATCGGCGCCTACACGTTCGAGGAGTTCGACCGCGCGCTGCGCGAGGGCGTGGCGAAACACGGCAAGCGGCTTTATCCCGCCATGCCTTACCCGTCGTATGCCCGCCTCGCCGAACCGGACGTGCAGGCGCTCTATGCCTACTTGCGCACCGAAGTAAAAGCCGTGCGGCAGGAAACCGCCGAACCCGAGATGCGCTGGCCGTTCGGCATGCGCTGGCTGCTGCGCGTCTGGAACTGGCTGTTCCTCGAAACCGGGCCGGCGCGCAACGATGCCAGCCAGAGCGCGGCGTGGAATCGCGGCGCCTACCTGGTACAAGCGGTGGCCCACTGCGGCGCCTGCCATACGCCGCGCGGCGCGCTGATGGCCGAGAAGGGGCTGGATGAACGCAGCCGGCATTTCCTGGCCGGCGCCAGCGTGGAAGGCTGGGCTTCCACCAACCTGCGGGGCGACCCGCGTACGGGGCTGGGCAGCTGGTCGCGCGAAGACATTGCCGAATACCTGCACACCGGGCGCAATGCGCATGCGACTTCGTTCGGGCCGATGTCCGAGGTGATCGCATCGTCCACGCAGTTCATGAGCCGCCCGGATCTGGATGCCGTTGCCGTGTATCTCAAGTCGGTGCCCGGCGCGCGCAGCGACGAGACACCCTACGTCTATGAGGCCGGCACCGCCGACATGCTCGCGCAGGGCCGCTTCGACGCCACCGGCGCGCGCCAGTACGCCGAATTCTGCATGCCTTGCCATGGCGCCAACGGCAAGGGCTTTGCCCGCGTCTTCCCGCCATTGGCGGGCAATCCGACCGTGGTGGATCCTGATCCGTCCTCGCTGGCCAACCTGCTGCTCGACGGCGCCGTGACCGCGCACGTGGGCACGGCGGCCACCGATTACCACATGCCCGGCTATGGCTGGACGCTGGACAACCAGGAGCTGGCGAACGTGCTGACCTTTATCCGCACCGGCTGGGGCAATCGCGCCAGCCCTGTAGCGGAAGGGGCGGTAGCCGCGCGCCGCGCCGAACTGGACCGTCGGCGCGACACCGCTGAGCGCCGTTGAGCCCGCGCCACCCAAATCAAGCGAACGATATTGCCATGACCATCACGCGCAGAGACTTTCTCAACGGCGCCGCACTTACCATCGCCGCGGGGCTGGCGCCGTCCCAGCTATTGCAGGCCGCTGAACGCAGCGCCGGCTATCCCCCGGCGCTGACCGGGCTGCGCGGCAACCATGCGGGCACCTACACGCTTGCGCACAGCCTGGCCCGCGAAGGCGCCAAATACCCTGCCGTGATGGCGCGCGAAGTCTTCGACCTGGTGGTGGTGGGCGGTGGCCTCAGCGGGCTGGCGGCGGCGTGGTTCTACCAGCGCCGCTTCGGCGCCGGCAAACGCATCCTGATCCTCGACAACCACGACGATTTCGGTGGCCATGCCAAGCGCAACGAGTTCACTGTACGCGGACAGAAACTGGTGACGTACGGCGGCAGCGCCGAGATGCCGCCGACCGCGCTCGACAGCCGCGCCGTAGCCACGCTGCTGGCCGGGCTCGGCGTGGATCCCAAGCGCCATCAGGCCGCCGAACGCGACCTGTATCGCGAGCTGGGCATGGGACGCTCGGTCTTCTTCGACGCGGAACACTTTGGCCGTGACCAGTTGCTTGCCGGCGATCCGTTTGCCAGCCTGATCGATGCCCGCAATACCGGGGCGCAGCCGGCCAGTGCCGCGGCTTTCAAAGCCTTCCTGGACAAGACGCCGCTGCCGCAGCAGGACCGCGACGCGCTGGCGCGCCTGGCCGATGGCGGCACGGATTACCTGGCGGGCATGGGCGAGGGCGAGCGGCTGGCTTACCTGAAGCGCACCAGTTACGCGGCTTTCCTGCGCGACAAGGCCGGCGTGGGTCTCGACGGCCAGCGCTTTTTCCGCAGCCGCAGCAACGATGCCTATGCCCTGGACGCCGACGGCGTATCGCTGTTCGATGCGCTGGCCATCGGCCTGCCGGGCGGCAAGAACGTGCCGCAGCCCAGCCTCAATCCACGCCTTGGCAAGTCGCCCGCATCGAAGCTCTGGTTTGCCGATGGCAATGCCACGCTGGCGCGGCTGCTGGTGCGGAACATGATCCCGGGCGTGACGAAGAGCGGCAGCCCCGATGACATCGGCGCGGCCGGTTTCGACTACAGCCGGCTCGATACCGACGATTCCAAGGTACGGGTACGCCTGAACAGCACGGCCATCGCCATAGAGCCGGACCAGCGCATCACGCGCGTGACCTATGGCTGGAGCGGCAACCTGCACCGGGTCGAAGCCGCGCACGTGGTGCTGGCCGGCTACAACATGATGATCCCGTTCATCATGCCCGGCCTGCCGGCGCCCCAAAAGCAGGCCCTGCGCTCCGACGTGAAGGCCCCGGTGGTCTACACCAAGGTGGCGCTGGACAACTGGCGCGCCTTCGAGGCGCTCAAGACCAGCCGCATCCATGCGCCGGCCATGGCCTACACCGACCTGTGGCTGGAGAAGCCGGCCGGCGCGCGCCCGGCCGATCCTGTGGTGCTGCACATGCTCTATGTGCCCACCGTGCCGGACAGCGGCATGCAGGCGCGCGAACGCTTCCGCGCCGGGCGGGCTTTCCTGCTTGGTACGCCGTTCGGTGAACTGGAGAAGGGTATCCGCAGCCAGCTCGACCGTATGCTGGCGCCCGGCGGCTTCGCCGGCAAGGATGTGATTCGCGGCATTACCGTCAACCGCTGGGCGCACGGCTACAGCTATATGCCCAACAGCCTGTTCGAGGAGGAGGCGGCAGCGCAGGCCGTGCTGGATCGCTCGCGCGCCAGCGCGGGCAATGTGGTGATCGCTAACAGCGACAGCGCGGGCAGCCCTTCGCTGACAGCCGCCATCGACCAGGCGTGGAAGGCGGTCGGGGAGCTGGCGGGCTGATTTCGGGCCTGGGAGGGTCGCTCAGCGCCGGGCGTCGCGCGCGGCGAGGTAGTCGCGCTGGAAGGCGCACATGCGCAAGGCATTGTGATAGGCGCCATAGCTGAAGAACTCTTCCAGCAGTTCGCCCTCGCGCTGGAAGCCGCATTTCTCGTAGATATGGATCGCCTTGGCGTTCTGCACGTCCACGATCAGGAAAAGCTTGTGCAGGTTCAGCACCATGAAGGCGTAGTCCATGGCGAGCCGGGTGGCCGTGCCGGCGTAGCCGCGGCCCTGGCTGGGCGGCGCCCCCCNNNCCACGATGATCTGGAACTCGCCGCGCCGGTGGATATGGTTCAGCTCCATCAACTCGACCAGCCCAACGGCTTCGCCATCCAGGTTCTCGCAGACGAAGCGGCGCTCGCGCTGGTCGTGCACATGGCGGTCATAGAGCTGAGTCAGCTCGGCGAAGGTTTCGTAGGGTTCCTCGAACCAGTAACGCATGATCTTCGCGTCGTTGTTCAGGCTGTGTACGAAATGCAGGTGGCTGCGCTCCAGCGGGCGCAGGATCAGGTTTGGGCCGGTTTCGGTCACCATGGGCGGACCTTTCTTGATTGTTATCTTGATTGTTATTTACGGGTCTGTCCGGCGCCGGCGGGAAACAAACATAAGCCAATGAGGTCCGGCGGCTCCGGGCGAAGCCTCGTTCGACCCCCGGCGGCTTGGCCGGGTTCCGATTGCAGGCACATTTGTTCACAATCACGGCTTGTTCACAATCACCGCTTGTCACGAGCGGGCAGGGCGCACCTCAGGCCGGGATGCCGAACAGGCGGCGGCTATTGCGGGTGCACTGGCTGGCAACCTCGGCCACCGTCAACGCTTTCAGTTCGGCGACTGCCTGCGCAATCCAGGGCAGGTTGGCGGGCTCGTTGTAAGGCCGCCGGTTCTTGTGGTTCTTCGGGCCGAGGTAGGGCGCATCGGTCTCCAGGTGCAGGCGGTCGAGCGGTATGGCTTGCACGGCCTCGCGCAGCGCCTGGCCGCGCTTGAGATCCGTTACCCAGCCCGTGATACCGATATCCAGGCCCAGTTCGACGAAAGCGGCCGCCTCGTCGGCCGCGCCGGTAAAGCAGTGCACCACACCGTGGGCGCCGGCACGGACCGCGGGTTCCACCATCGCGTAGAAGTCCTCGAAGGCGTCGCGGCAATGGAGAAACAGGGGCTTCTTCCAGAGGACAGCCGCTTCGAGCTGGTCCGCGAAGGCCTTGCGCTGGTCGGCAGGCGTCGAGAAATTGCGGTTGTAGTCCAGCCCGCACTCCCCGATCGCCACCACCTCGGGGCGTTCCCAGAGGGACTCAAGCGATTGCCGGACCGATGGCGACCAATCCCTGGCCGTGTGAGGGTGCGTGCCGGCCGTTGCGAACAGGAGGCGGGGATGCAGCCTGGCCAGGTCACTAGCCTTCCTGCTCGCGTCCAGCGATGTGCCCGTCGCGAGTATGGCCACCACCCCGGCTGCCACGGCGCGCTCGAGGATGGCGTCTGTGTGCGGGGCAATCTGGGAGGAATGAAAGTTTACGCCAATGTCGATCAGGTGCATGTCTGGCTGGGATGAGAGGCGGATTGTTCGCAGCATGCAGTCTAACCTCGGGCTAATCGGCTTGCTGCGCCCATAATGTTTTCTATATAAAACACTACGAAGAATTGGTCGCTTAGTGTTTCGTTTATGGCACGTTATCTTGACTGATGCTGTTGTTTCGTATACAGTACGTTAGACGTTTATTTAAGCATAATGTTATACAGGTAGCACATGAATCTTGCTGAGCTGGGAGAGGCCTTTAAGCGTGCCAGGATCCTTGCGAACAAGACCCAACAGGAAGTCGCCGAGTACAGCGGGGTGCCGCGGGCCCGGATCAGCCGGTTTGAGACGGGCGGATTGCCGGAGATGGGCGCGGTGAAGTTGTTGAGTTTGTTCGAGGCCGTCGGGCTTGAGCTGCTCGCAAGGCCTGCCGGACACCGAAGGACGCTGGACGACGTGCTGGCAGAGACGGAGGAAGTCGATTCCACCTCCGAGGAAGCGCGCCGGCGTGTCCGGCACTTTCACCGCCGGCCGCAGCCAGCCGCGGACCTGGACGCGTCCCAGTCCGGCGACAAGGCACCGGAAAAGGCCCAAGACGAGGGTTCGAAGTGAACGGCGCACAGATGCTGGACGTCTATGTGAATGCAACGCCCGTTGGCACGCTGGCCGAAGAAGCGCGCGCGAGCGTATTCACTTACCTGCCAGATGTGCCGGCGCACGACTTCGTGTCGCTTCTGCTGCCAGTTCGGGCAGAGTCGTATAAATGGGCAGCCGGGCTGCTGCCGTTTTTTCAGATGAACTTGCCCGAGGGATACAAGAAGGACCTGATCCGGCGCAAGCTTGGGGCCCATGCCGACGTGAGCGACCTGGGCCTGCTGGCGTTGACTGGCGCGAATGGGATTGGCAGGGTCCGGGTGGTGCCTCACGGGGTGCCGCCGACGTTGGCCGCCTCGAACCTGGACATGGCGAGCCTGCTTGCATCGGCCGGATCGCGGGACAACCTGCTGCGCCATCTGGAAGCGGGCATTGCCGAAGGTGTATCGGGCGTCATGCCCAAGGTGCTTGCCAGGCCCGAGGACAAAGCCACGGTCTGGACCGACGAGTTCATCCTGAAGACAGGTCCGGTGGATTTGCCCGGCCTGTCTGTGAACGAGTTCCTGTGCCTCGAAGTGGCGCGGCTGGCGGGCCTGGAAGTGCCGGAAACAGAACTCTCGGACGACGGGCAGGTGCTGGCAATCCGCCGTTTCGATCGCCTGACGGACGGCAGCCGGCTTGCAGTTGAGGATTTTTGTGCGCTGAGAGGACTGGACCCTGTCAATAAATACAAGGGCAGTCTTGAGGATCTGGCAAAGCTGTTGGCGATTTACGTCAGCGCCCCGCATCGGAAGGAAAGTGCGCGGCGCCTGTTTACGTTGTTGCTTTTGAACTACGCACTGCGCAATGCCGATGCACACCTGAAGAACTTCGCTGTGGTGTACACCAGCATCGACGACGTCAGGCTGGCGCCGGTGTATGACATTGTCACGGTGACCGCCTACCCGGAGTATCGGGCGGATATCCCTGGATTGCCGCTGGCTGGCAAGCGGACCTGGGCATCCGGGAAGTTGCTGGCGCAGTACGGCGGTGCAAGACTGAACTTGTCTAGCGCCGATATGGCCGCATGTATGGGGCAGGTGACGCAGGCGATCCGGAAGGTAGTGCCGCTGGTAAGCGAATACGCCGACCGCTACCCGGAGTTCAGGGAAATCGCCAAGCGCATGCTGGACGCGTGGGCGCAAGGCGCCGAGGACATCAAGCCGGATGCCAGGTTGGGCAAGCCGGAGCCTGCGCCGCTACGGGAGCAGGCCGGCCTGTCCGGGCAGAACGATTTGGTGAGCAGGAAAAAAACAAATGTGTACGTCGATCCGGATGGTGCTTTCGGTCACAAAGCCCGCTAGACCTGAAGGTTCGGTGCATGGGAAGACGCCGCGATGGGTCTGATACCTAACACCGGTGCTTCCCTGCGTAGGGGGAACCACACGGAAGCGGGCATTGGCAACACGGCAGTCGGTTTTTTCGCGTGATGCGTTGCAACAACGAATGTAGAATATCGCCCTTTGGCTTGAACGGACACGCAATGCCGGACTGGGAGTCCCAGCGGATTGCGGCAGATGTCCGTCTCTCGGCAGCTAGCAATGCTGCGAGGGCTTTGACAGCCGCAGGTGCGATGGGTGTACCCTCGTATGGGCAACAGTCAAGAAGTAATCAAGTAGTAATTCAGCAAGGGAGCAGCAGTTAATGGCGAGTGGCGCACAACGGACGTTGGCAGAATCGAAAACAGCATTGGCCGGCAAGAAGCCGGCCGGTAGGGGTGCGGCGTCCACGGCTCAAGCTGATCCCGCAACCGAAGCTACGGAGCGCAGCCAGCAGCTGCGCGCACTGATCCAGCTGGGCAGGGAACGCGGCTACCTGACGCACGCGGATATCAGCGACCATTTGCAGGGCAATTTCACCGACACGGCTGCGATGGAAAGCATCGTCAGCACGTTCGCCGAAATGGGCGTGACGATCTACGAGCAGACGCCGGACGCCGAAGCGCTCCTGCTGCGCGATAGCGCGGTCGCGGCCTCGGACGACCAGGCCGACGAAGAGGCGGAAGTTGCGCTGTCGACCGTCGACTCCGAGTTCGGCCGGACCACCGACCCGGTGCGGATGTACATGCGGGAAATGAGCTCGGCAACCTTGCTGACCCGCAAGCAGGAAGTGGAGATCGCCAAGCGCATCGAAGACGGCTTGAACCGCATGGTTCACGCCATCGCTGCCTGCCCGTCCACCATTGCGACGATCCTCGAACTCTCGCAGCGCGTGGAGCGCGATGAAATCCGCATCGATGAACTGGTCGACGGGCTGATCGAAGGGGAAGCCGAGGTGGCCGCCGAAGCCGACGACGACACCAGCCGCGACGAAGTCGCCGCCGATGACGACAGCGACGACGACAGCGACGAAGGTGCGAGCGCGCAAGCCAACGAATCCGCCGCGCTTTCCAAGCTGCGGGACGATTGCCTGACGCGGTTCGCCCGCGTGGCCGATCATTTCGAGGCCATGCGCAAGGCCTACACCGCGCATGGCGTGGAGTCGGAAGGATTCCTCATGGCTCAGCTCGCGGTCCGCGAAGAGCTGAGCTCGATCCGCTTTACCGCCAAGACCATTGAGCGCCTGTGCGCCGATGTCCAGGCTGTGGTGGAAGAAGTGCGTGTCGTCGAGCGCCAGATCCTGCAGCTGATGGTGGAGCGGTGCGGCATGCCCAGGGAAGAGTTCATCGAACGCTTCCCCGGCAACGAGACCAATCTTGCCTGGGGCCGCTCGCTCGCTGCCGAATCGCGCTCGTACAGCGACTCGGTCGGCCGCAGCCTGCCGGACCTCGAATCGCATCAGCAAAAGCTGGTTGATATTCACGCACGCGCGGTGTTGCCGCTGTCGGAGCTGAAGCTGGTGAACCGCCAGATGCTGACCGCCGAGCGCCAGATGCGCCAGGCCAAGCACGAGATGACGCAAGCCAACCTGCGTCTGGTGATCTCGATCGCCAAGAAGTACGTGAATCGCGGCATGCAGTTCCTGGACCTGATCCAGGAAGGCAATATCGGCCTGATGAAGGCGGTCGACAAGTTCGAGTACCGCCGCGGCTGGAAATTCTCCACCTATGCAACGTGGTGGGTCCGCCAGGCAGTGACGCGGGCGATCGCCGACCAGGCCCGGACCATCCGGGTGCCGGTGCATATGATCGAGACGATCAACAAGCTCAACCGCATCTCGCGCGAAATCATGCAGCGCACCGGCAAGGCCGCGGATCCCGCGGCGCTGGCCGAGCGCATGGAGATGCCTGAAGAGAAGGTCCGCTCGATCATGAAGATCGCCAAGGAGCCCGTCTCCATGGAAACGCCGGTTGGCGAGGACGGCGATACGAGCCTGGGCGACATGATTGCCGACTCGGATACCGCGTCCCCGGCGGAAGCCGCACTGCATGCGAGCCTGCGGGCGACCGTGCGGGAAATGCTCGACGACCTGACGCCCCGCGAGGCCAAGGTGCTGCGGATGCGTTTCGGTATCGACATGTCCACCGACTACACGCTGGAAGAAGTGGGCAAGCAGTTCGATGTGACCCGCGAGCGGATTCGCCAGATCGAAAGCAAGGCGATGAAGAAGATGCGGCATCCGAGCCGCGCGGACCATCTGAAGGCGTTCCTGAAGGAAGGCTGATAGCAGGGCGCCGGGGCAAGCCCTGGCGCCAACGCGCGACGAAGCGATGCAGTGAAGAAGGGGGGTGCGGCCAGGTTGAGGCCGTGACCCCCTTCTTCGTTTCAGGCCGGCACAAGGGTCTTCCAGAGCACCATGGCGCCGATGTTCAGGGCCACGGTGCCCCAGAAAGCCGCCTGAAACTCCTGCTTCCGGTTTTTGTGGCGCAGCAGATGTTGCGCGGCAAGTGCGCCCGGCCAGCCACCACACAGGGCGAGGAAGTGCAGGTGGGCCTCGGGCGTGCGCCATTCCTTGCGGTTGGCGCGGGTCTTGTCGGCGTTGTACGCAAGGAACGCAACGATACTCATCACTAGACTGATCGCGCCGGCAAGCCGCGGGAGAAACCCGCCGAGGGCGCCGGCGAAAATCGCCGCCAGGGCGATCGCGGCCAGGAAAACCGGCAGCACGCTTGCCTGGTTTTGCGGTTTCGGTGCGCCCAGTATCGAGACGTTGCTGGCTTGCAAGCGGCCGTCCTTGCCCTTGCCCAGTTCAAACATGACGCGGTCGCCAGGCTTCGGCCGGACTGAACGGTTCTGCAGCGCGGTGATGTGAAAGAAAATGTCCTTCGCGTCGGCATGTACGTCGATAAAGCCATAGCCCTTGTCGGCATTCCAGGATGTTACGCGGCCTGCTTTTTTCATTTTTGTTCGGCGTGGAAATAGACCGGGAGCGTCGCACAAATCCCCCTGTCGCACAACGAGCGGCAGCCGAAGCCTGAGACGGAGGGGAAGGGCGGCGCGTCTTGACCTGGCGTCAGACTGTCCTCTCTCCGCCCGGAACGGCTTGCTTGGAGACGACCATGTTCCGCTTTGGTCCGGTCCGCTTGCTGCGCCTGGTGGCGCGCAATACCAGCAGGACAACCGGGATGATCAGTATCCCCTCAAGCAGTTCGGGATCGAGCGGAAGATGCACCGCGTGGAGGGCTTTGAGTCCGGCGCCGGTCAGGGACAGCACGTAATACGAGATGGCCGCAACGGATAAGCCCTCGACTGCATGCTGAAGTCCCAGCTGGCTGCGGGCCGTCTGGTCCATTCCCTCCAGCAGGCGAGTGGTGTCTTGCTCCTGCGCAAGGTTGACGCGCGTACGCAGCAGGTCGACAGCTCTTGCGACACGTCCCGCAAATTGCTCGTGGCGCGCCCAGACCGCCTTGCACGTTTCCATTGCGGGGGCAAATCGACGCTCCATGAATTCGGCGATCGTTGGCACGCCTTCGATGCGCTCTTCCCGGAGCTCATGAATCCGTGCGAGCACGAGTTTTTCATAGGCGCGAGACGCACTGAAGCGCCCGCCGGATTCGGCCAGCGCCTCGATCCGCACCGCCAGATGGGTCAGCCGGACCAGCAATTCAGCATCATGTTGCGGTCCGGGACTCGCATCCATGCTGTGCATCAATGGCCCGAGCGCTCGCTGCAGTTCGTCCAGGCTTCCGCCCAAGTCGCGAGCGACCGGCAATGCCAGCAATGCCATCATTCTGTATGTCTCGATCTCGTAGAGACGCTGCAGGAGGCGGCCACCCTGCTCTTCACGAAAGCCATCGTCGATCACGAGAAATCGCGAGAAGCCGTCCGGCTGGATGGTCCAGTCGCAGAATACCTGCCCACCTCCCAGTACATGGCTGCCGACAAGAATCGGACCATCGATCCACTCCCGCAGGTCCCGGCGAGCCCGGTCTGCGCCTTCGCCCGAGACAAGCTCCATTCGGGCCGCGACAAACCGCTTGCCTTCAAACGCCTGGAACCATTCAGATGGCACGTGCGCCGTAGCCAGGTCGGAGAAGTAGTCCGTGTCATGGCGTTTGGCGACGAACGTGAAGGTCGAAAACTCCGTGTGCCGTTCCCACTTCAACTCTTTTTCCGCTCCCCACCGCGCCGAATAGTGCTTTGTGCCGTCGACGGGGGCGTCCAGGCCAGTGAGACGGCACAGCGCTTTCAGGAGCGTCTGGTGAATTGCCGTGTCGTCATCGGCATAGATGGCAAAGTGCACCAGTGACACCGAGCCGCCAATCCTGAGAAACGGCCGTGCATGCAATTCGCGCGAAAGGCTGGCGCGCAGGGGGTGGTCCATAGCTTGATGCCTGTTTGTTAATCCGCTAATTAACTAATTAACCGCATTGACTCCGATAGCGGCGTCTCGGGTTGCAACCAAGTGCATCTTCCATCCGCCTTTCGTCGCCGCGACCCGCCGCACACCCGCGCGGCCTGCGCTTCAGCGTTGCTTGCGTGTGAGTATGCCCTTGGCGCATGATTAAGAAAAACGGGTAAAATTGATCGTTCGCATCAGATTTTCTGATATTTATGAAAGCGCTTGACCTCGACGTGCTGACGATGCTTGTGGCTGTTGCCGATACCAGCAGCTTCAGCCGCGCGGCCCAGGTGGTGCATCGTTCCCAGTCTGCGGTCAGCATGCAGATCAAAGCGCTGGAGCTGGCGCTCGGCAAGCCCCTGTTCGTGCGAAAAGCAAGAAGCGTTGCCCCGACGCAGGATGGCGAAGTCCTGCTGGGGTTTGCGCGGCGCATGCTTGCCCTGCGCGACGAGGCCTGGGCGGCGGTGGTTCGCCCGGACGTGACGGGCAGGGTCGTCATTGGCGTGCCCGACGACTATGCTTCTTCGCTGTTGCCCGCGATCCTCAAGAAGTTTTCGGCGACTTACCCCAAGGTCGAGATCCAGGTCATCGGACTGCCGAGCGTGGCGCTGGCACCGATGGTCAGGGATGGATCGGTCGACCTCGTTTGCGCAACACGCGTAAAGGGGTTGTCCGGCGAGTTCATCCGACACGAGCCGATGGTCTGGGCGGCTGCGCCAAGCGCCGACGGGATATGGCGCGAGAGGCCGCTTCCGATCGCTGTGTTCCTGCCGGGCAGCGTCGCGCGGGAAAACGCTATTCGCAGCCTTGAGCGCGCGAAGATTACCTATCGGACCTCATACGAGAGCCCCAGTTTGCTCGGTCTGCTCAGCATGGTCGAAGCCGGCCTCGCCGTGGCTCCCCTTGCGCGCTGCGCGGTTCCGCCTCACTTCACCTTGCTTGGCCAGGCTCAGGGGCTGCCGGAGATTGCGGCGCTGGAAGTCATCCTCGCGCGAAGTGCCGCTTCCAGGCGACCGCCGTGCGATTTCCTTGCCGAACAGATCGTTTCCGAGTTGCGGTGATAGGGCAGTCACGCGACGTCACAGCGGTTCAACCCGCCGCCTTCCATTCGCGCTCATGCCGCGCGCACTGTTGCATTTCGCCCTCACGCCTGACGGGCGCTAACAATTGATTACAACCGGGGTGGTCGCGCCGGCCTATGCTCCCCCGTGCTCAAAAACTGCGGTAGCCAGGTACAGTGGCATGCCGTGCTACATGGAAGAAGCGTCGCATGATCAAGATCTGTTCGATTCCCCTGGTGGCCATTGCCATGTTGGCGGCCACCGCGGGAGCCGCCCGGGCGCAGCATGTTGTCGGGGGGATGGGAGAGGATGTCAGGATCGGCGCCTTCGGTGGCCGCGCGGATGATCGCTTGGGCGGCCGCGTCCTGCCCGACAAGCATGGGCTCGATACGACCGGCCGGAACGGGGCACGCACGCGAGCCGGTGGCCGGCAGGCAGTGCACGCCGGCAGTACGCGTGCAAAGGCGCTTTCACTCCCCCCTGGCAGAAATTTGCCATAGGCGGCGTTTCCGCGGGAGACGCTGCCGGCGCCAACGCTTTGTTTTCGTCCGGCACGCCGAATACGCAGCTGGTGCAGTAAGGAAAAGCGCATCGCGAGCCTGGCGGATGGCGTCGCCCGGCTTGCGTCAGCCGCCGATATAAGACATCTCGATCTTTCGTGCGTCGCGTGCCTGCCGCATTGCGGGATCGCTGCGCAGCTCGGAGTAACGATCGGTGCGCGCCTGCCAGACCCCGGCGATGGCGTTGGAGATTTCCAGGTCGCTGTGGCCGCCGCGCAGCAGCGCGCGCAGGTCGTAGCCTTCGGTGGCGAACAGGCACAGGTAGAGCCGGCCTTCGGTCGACAGGCGGATACGGCTGCAATCCCCGCAGAAGGCGTGCGTCACGCTGGAGATCACGCCGATCTCGCCGGCGCCGTCGCGGTAACGCCAGCGCTCGGCAGTCTCGCCGCTGTAGTTTGCAGGGATGGCTTCGAGCGCAAAGGCTTCATCGATGCGGCGCACCACCTCGGCGGAGGGCAGCACCTCATCCATCTGCCAATGGTTGCTGGCACCCACGTCCATGAATTCGATAAAGCGCACGANGGTCTCGCCGCTGTAGCTGGCGGGGATGGCTTCGAGCGCGAAGGCTTCATCGATGCGGCGCACCACTTCGGCGGAGGGCAGCACCTCATCCATCTGCCAACGGTTGCTGGCGCCCACGTCCATGAATTCGATAAAGCGCACGATGATGCCGCTGCCGCGGAAGTGCGCGGCCATCGGCACGATCTCGGCGTCGTTGGTGCCGCGCTTGACCACCATGTTGACCTTGATCGGCGCCAGGCCGGCAGCCTGGGCGGTCTCGATGCCGTCCAGCACGTCGC
>NZ_JFJV02000033.1:31876-36846 GCF_000611145.1 Cupriavidus sp. SK-3
GCGCGACAGGCCGGCGTCGCGCAACGAACGCGCCTTGCGGGCCAGCAACGAGCCATTGGTGGTGAGGGTGAGGTCGAGCGGCTTGCCCGAGGCCGTCTCGATGCGCGCCAGCAGTTCCACCAGTTTCTCGATGTTCTTGCGCAACAGCGGCTCTCCGCCCGTCAGGCGGATCTTCTCCACGCCGTGCGCAACGAACAGGCGGGCGGCCCGCTCGATCTCCTCGAAGCTCAGCAACTCGGAGTGCGGCAGGAAGGGGTGGTCCTTGCCGAACACTTCCTTCGGCATGCAATAGACGCAGCGGAAGTTGCAGCGGTCCGTGACCGAGATGCGCAGATCGTGCAGCGGCCTGCCGCGGGTGTCGGCAACCAGTCCGGACGGCGCCGCGAGCACCGCCGGGATGGTGGGCATCATCGACCGGCGTCGATGGTCGCGCAGGTCGACAATGGGGATGACGGATGCGGTCATGGGCTTAAGGTGCAGGTGCGCCGGCTTCAATCGGGCGCGGCCAGGCCGCGCTCGACCGCGTAGACCGCGATCTGGACGCGGCTGGTCAGATTGAGTTTCTTGAGGATATTTTGCACATGGATCTTCACGGTGCTCTCCGCCACGCCCAGGTCGCGCGCGATTTCCTTATTGCTTTCGCCGCGCGTCAGGCCGCGTACGATCTCATGCTCGCGCGAGGTGAGGCGGGGTTTGTCGGCCGAGCCCGCCGCCGTTGCCGGGGGAGGGTTGGTGGGCGCACGGAATTGCGCGACAAGTTTTGCCGTCATCCCCTGCGAAATCACCGCCTCGCCCACCGCCGCCCGGCGGATGGCGCTGGTCAGGGTTTCCGCTTCGATGTTCTTCAGCAGGTAGCCCCGGGCGCCGCTGCGCAGGGCGGCCGCCAGTTCCTCGGCTTCCTCCGACACCGTGAGCATCACCACTGCGCTGTCGGGCAGGTCTTCCACCAGCAGTTGCAGGGTTTCAAGCCCCGACAAGCCGGGCATGTTCAGGTCCAGCAGGATCACATCGGGCCGGTGCTGCTTGGCCCGCTTGACGCCTTCCACACCATCGGCCGCCTCGTCGACGATTTCGAAATCGGTCTGGCGCGCCAGCAGGGCGCGCACGCCAGAGCGAAACAGGGAGTGGTCGTCTATCAGGAGGATGCGGATGGTCATGATATTCACTTGAATGAAGTAGGCGGGAGAGGGCGGCCGGCAGCCGTGGCATCAGTTACCGCGGCAGGATGAGCTCAACGCGCGTGCCCGTGCCCCGCGCGGCCACGATCCGCAGGCGGGCCGATAGCCTGGCCGCCCGCTCGCGCATGATGTGCAATCCCACGTGGGCCTGGTCGTCCGCGGCCGGTTCCGTGGGGTCGAAGCCGTCGCCATCGTCCTCCACGACCATGCTGAAGGTGCGCCCGTTGCGCACGATGACGCTGGCGTGGCCGGCACGCGCATGCTTTCGCACATTGGATAGGGCCTCCTGCAGGATGAACAGCACCTGCAATTGCTGCTCCGGCTGCAGGGGCGGCCCGCCCTGCGCGTCATTGAACGCCAGGGCAAGCGCCGTGCTGCTCTGGCGCCGGAAGCGCGCCACGGTGTCTTCCACGGCCTGGCGCAGCTCGCCATGCGCCAGCTTGCTGCGGAAATTGAGCAGCAGCTCCCGTACATCCTGATAGCTCTCCTCGACACCGCAACGCAGCAGCGGCACGATGGCGCGAGTTTCATCCATATCGCTGCGCGAGACGGCGTCTTCCAGCAACTGCACCTGCAGGTTCAGGTAGTTGAGTCCCTGGGCAATGCTGTCATGCAGACCCTGCGCCACCAGGTTGCGCTCTTCCACCACCGCAAGCTGGCGCGCGGTTTCCGACAGGTGCAGATGATCCAGCGCCACGCCGAGATGCTGTCCGAAGGTCTCGAGCAGGCGGATATCCGAGGCAGGCAGCCGCAGCGGGTGGCGGAAGTGCAGGGAGAAGGTGCCCAGCACCGTGCGCTGCGTTTCTATGCGGAACACCGCAAGCCCCGGGAATCCTTCCCTCGCGCAGCCGAAGCGCGCATCGGACGCCGGCCGGCCGGCCGACAGTGCGGCTCCCTTGCCGAGATCTTCAATCAGTACGACGGATTCGCTGGCTGCCTCGCCACAAAAACACGCGTCCACCTTCATGCAGTGCTCGGCCTCTTCCAGTGCGGCCGAGTAGCCGGCCGACACCACCAGGTGCAGCTGGTCGTGGTCCGCATCGATCATGCGCACGCTGCCGCCATCGGCATCGAACTGCTGCATCACGCGCTCCAGGAAGCCGCGGCAGAGCGCCTCGCTGTCGTTTGGCATATTGAGGAAAGCGGCCATGTCGTAGAGCGCCGCGAGGTCGCGGTTGTGCCGCGCCAGCTCGGCGGTCTTCTGCGCCACGCGTGCTTCCAGGTCCTGGTATAGCCCCTCCAGTTCGCCGGCCATCCGGTTGAAGCCGTCCGCAAGCATGCCGAACTCGTCGCGCGTCTCCACCGGCAGGCGCAGGGAGAACTCCCGCGCGGCCATGCGCTGCAAGCCATCCTGCAAGCGCATGACCGGCAGGATGATCCAGATGTAAAGCAGGTAGATGACGGCCACCGTGCCCATGCAGGCCATCGCCGCGAGTCCGGCCTGCGACAGCCGCAGCAGGGTGGTCTTGGTGGCGTTTTCCTGCTCGATCATGCTGACCAGGCGGTTGACCTGGTCCACAAAGGAAGCCAGCGCCACAGGGTAGGCGGGCGCCGCGCCGGTTGCGATGCCCAGGTCGGCGAGCGCACTGGGCTTGATGCGCTGGTTCCAGTCCTGGCTGACCCGCTCCAGTTGCGCGCGGATGCCGGGGTCGTCCGGCAGGAACAAGGGCCGCGCCGGATCGCCCTGGTGCAGGCGTGCCAGGGTGGCATCCATCCCGTTGATCTGTGCGTCCAGCTGATGGTGCTCGCCGGCATGTGCCCTGGCGAGTTCGATGGCGACGCGATTGGCGCGCATGCGCAGGCTGCCCGCATCGTTGATGGCCGCGCCCGCGCCTTCGAGCTGCCATGACAGCCACAGCGTCCCGGAGATCATGGCCAGCACGATCAGCAGCGCGCCCAGCGAGAGCGAGACGATGCGTGTCGACAACCGGTGGCGCAAACCAGGCAACGCTGCCTGGGCAGGCAGCGGCGAGAACGACTGCTCCACGGTGGAAGCGGGCGGGGAAGGGGGCGTGAGATCTACCATATGGCTCCAGCCCCCCGGCGGATGTCTTCGGTCTGGATCGGCGCTTCAGGGGCTTGTCGCATTATTGACGGCAAGCTGGCGCGGCGACTTGCGCAAAATCAATATCGCTTGCGAGACCGGGTGGCGCTTGACGAACTTTCCTTGAATATCATGGCGTGATGCAATTTCCGGCGTCACGGCCGGGATGAATCGGTCATTGCGGATGAGGTGGGCGCAGTCAGATGGCCGGGGCCGCCGCGCCCCGTGGCGTGCCGACGCCCGCGGGCATTTCGCCGGTGAGCAGGTAGTGCATCAGTTCGCGCACCGGACGGATGGCCTCGCCGAACGGCAAGGCTCCCTTGCCACGGAAGAACAATCCCCGCTCCACGTCGCCGCGCATGGCCTGGGCCAGCTTGAGGTCGATGCAGAACTGGCCCACGCGGCCGACGCCATCGCGCAGGCCGCAGGCCTGCAGGCAGTCGAAGCCTTCGAGACAGTCGCGCACCTTGGCGCGGGTCTGCAGCGCGGCTTCACGCGACAGGTAGCGCTTGAGCCATGGCGTCAGCACGGCGCGTGCCGGCAGGCCGGCCACGCTGGTGAATTCACTCAGTTGTTCGGGATGCGCACTGGCCAGGACTTCCTTGAAGGCCGGGTGCGCATCGCCTTCCTCGGTGACGGCAAAGGCCGTGCCCAGTTGCACGGCGGCAGCGCCTTGATCCAGCCAGTGACGGACTTTGGCGTGGGTGTTGATGCCGCCCGCAAGGATCAGGGGTACGCTGTCCCAGTCCAGCCCCAGCCCGGCGAACAGTTCCCGGCATTCGGCCAGCACGCGGGTGAAGGAGAAGCGCTGGTCGCCAAGGTCCTCGATGCGCGAAGCCCCGAGGTGGCCGCCGGCGTGCGCCGGATGTTCGACGACGATTGCGTCCGGCAGGCGGTTTTTCTTCATCCACTTGCGCAGCACCAGGCCGATGCCACGGGAATCCGACAGGATCGGGATCAGCGCAATGTTCGGGTGGCCGGCGGTGAGGTCGGGCAGGTCGAGGGGCAGTCCCGCGCCCATCACGATGGCATCGGCCCCGCTCTCGCAGGCCTGCCGGACCAGTGCGGCATGCGAGCTGACTGCTTTCATGACATTGACCGCGATGGCGCCGCGCCCGCCGGAGAGCCGTCGCGCGCCCTGGATCTCGCGATCCAGGGCCACCAGGTTAGCCGCTTCCGTCTTGGCCTTGTCGCGTGATTTGGCGGTGGCCGCCATCAGGTCCGGATGATGGTGGCGCAGATCGATGCTGGCAATGGTGCCCATGCCGTTCTGGCTCGCCACGGCGCCCGCGAGCCGGTGCGCGGAGATGCCGATACCCATGCCGCCCTGTACCACCGGGACCAGCCGGCGGCCGATCAGCTTTAGCCAATGCTCTTGCATATCACCCTCGATAAGACATCCCGCTCGCCGGCGGAGGTGCCGGGCGATGCTGGAAAACCGGCATAGGTTTGCATGGGCAGGTGGCCGGGGAATTGCGCTGGATCAAGCCGCGGACAGCACGATACCAATGGCCTATGCCACTCGGCGGAGGGCCGCTGTTCCATGCGCGCGCCACAGCCCACGCTTTTGCGCCTGGTCAACTGGTTCGCCCCCGGGCTTGGCTAGGATCGTGCCTCACAGGCGTTCGCCGCCACCATGGCGCATGCGGACGCCGAAACCCCGTTGACCCCGTTGAGCCTATCCAATGACATCCAACACATCCGGCGCAACGCGCCGACCGCAACTGGTTGCGCCCCCCCCCCCCCCC
>NZ_JFJV02000033.1:36853-39407 GCF_000611145.1 Cupriavidus sp. SK-3
GCTCGCTGGCGGCGCTGCGCGTGGCGCTGAAACAGGGCGCAGACGCCGTCTACCTTGGCCTGCGCGACGCCACCAATGCGCGCAACTTCGGCGGGCTGAACTTCACCGAGGCCGATATCCAGGCAGGCGTGGCCGAGGCCCATGCGCAAGGCGCGGAAGTCTTGTTCGCCATCAATACCTTCGCGCAGATGAGCGCGGTAGCGTGCTGGCATCGCGCAGTCGATGCCGCGGCGGAGCTGGGCGCCGATGCCGTCATCATGGCCGACCCGGGCCTGATGGCCTATGCCCGCGAGCGCCATCCGCAACTGCGCCTTCATCTGTCGGTGCAGGGCTCGGCCACGCATGCCGACGCCATCGAGCTGATGCGCGCGCGTTTCGGCATACACCGGGTGGTGCTGCCGCGCGTGCTGTCGCTGGCGCAGATCGGCAAGCTCGCGCGCCAGACCGATGTGGAGCTTGAAGTGTTTGGCTTCGGCAGCCTGTGCGTGATGGCCGAAGGCCGCTGCCTGCTGTCCTCTTACGCGACCGGCGACTCGCCGAACAACAAGGGCGTGTGCTCGCCCGCGCACGCGGTGCGCTGGGAGGAGCGTGAGGGAACCATGCAGGCGCGGCTGTCCGGCATCCTGATCGACAGCTACGCGCCGGGCGAGCCCGCCGGCTATCCCACTTTGTGCAAAGGGAGATTCGAGGTGGAGGGCGAGCGGGGCTACGTGCTCGAGGAGCCGACCAGCCTCAATGCGCTGTCGCTGCTGCCGGCGCTGATCGGCATGGGCATCGCCGCCATCAAGATCGAAGGCCGCCAGCGCAGCCCGCGTTACGTGGGCGATGTGGTGGGCGTGCTGCGCGCGGCGATCGACGCGGCCTGCGCCGATCCGCAGCGATTCACCGCGCGCCAGGAATGGCAGGGCGTGCTCGGCAGGCATGCCGAGGGCGACCAGGTGACGCAGGGCGCGTACGACCGGCCATGGCGCTGAAGCCCGGCTGTGTCGCCCTTGCCTGCTGCATTCCTCATGCCTCGCGGCATGCCACTCTCCTTCCGGAACCAGACTACCAATGAACGATTCGATGATTGCCCCTTCCCGGCCCGCGGCCTGCTTCGGCATCTCGCTCGGCCCGCTGCTGTACTACTGGCCGCGCGCCACGGTCATGCAGTTCTATGCCGAGGTCGCCGACTCCGCGGTCGACCGCGTCTACCTGGGCGAAACCGTCTGCACCCGCCGCCATGAACTGCGCCATGCGCATTGGCTGGAGATCGCGCAGATGCTGCGGGACGCCGGCAAGGAAGTCGTGCTCTCGACCCCTGTGCTGGTCGAGTCCGACAGCGACATTGCCTGCATGCACCGCGTCTGCGAGCAAACCGACTATCTGGTCGAGGCCAACGACCTGGGCGCGGTCAACCGGATGCACGGGCGCCCCTTTATCTGCGGCCCGCATCTCAATGTGTATCACGCGGATACGCTTGCCTGGCTGAGCGGGCTGGGTGCCAAAGCATGCGTGCCGCCGCTGGAAATGGACCGCGCCGCGCTGGCGGCGCTGGCGGCGGCCCGACCGGCGGGCACGGGGCTGGAGGTGCTGGTCTGGGGCCGGATGCCGCTGGCGTTCTCGGCGCGCTGCTTCACCGCACGCCATCACAGGCTGCGCAAGGACAATTGCGAGTTCCGCTGTCTCGATTACCCGGATGGCCTGGTGGCATCGACCGGGGAGGGCCAGCCATTCTTCACGCTCAACGGGGTGCAGATCCAGTCCGCTACTTGTCTCGACCTGTGCGCGGAAGTGCCGGCCTTGATGGCCATGGGGATCGACTCCGTTCGCGTCAGCCCGCATGCCAGCGCCACGCTGGATGTCGTGGCGGCGCTCGCGGCACTGCGGTCCGGCGAGCGGGCCACGGCATCCGCCGGCCTGCTGCCGGCGGGGGCACAGCCCAGCAATGGCTACTGGGACGGAAAGGCCGGCATCGCCTGGCAGGAGGCGCACGCATGATCGGCCCCAAAGCCATGCTGGCACGCCTGCACCGCGCGGTTCCGGCGCAGGCCCAGGCCTTACCCCTGGTGGCCGCGCTGGAGCTTGCGCGGCGGCGTGGCTGGCTGCAGCCACCGGCGGCGCTGGATGGCCACTGCTTCCTGTTGACGGTGGAGGACCTTGGCCTGCAGATACGTTTTCGCTGCGCGGATGGCCGCTTTGCCGCCGGGCCCTTTGACGGCAGCCCGCCGGCGCTGACGTTGCGCGCCAATGCCGTCGATTACCTGCGCCTGCTGGGCGGGGAGGCCGATACCGATACGCTGTTCTTCCAGCGGCGTCTGGCGATCGGCGGCGATACCGCGCTAGGCCTGGAGGTGAAGTACTGGCTGGACGCGGTGAGCCGGCCGGAGTGGCTTACCGGCCTGACCAGGCATCTGGCTGCGGGTGCCGTCACGTCGCAGGCTGGCTGATGATGCAACAAGGGCGGCTGGGGGAGCGGGTGGGCGCTTGTTACGCCGTCGTGCTGGACCAGACCATTGGCTTCGCTTCCAGTGGCTCCTAGCCAAACCCCCCCCCCCCCCCCCCCCCCCCCCCC
>NZ_JFJV02000033.1:39418-40606 GCF_000611145.1 Cupriavidus sp. SK-3
GTGAGGGGAGAGGGAGTCGCAGCCGTCGTTATTCCAGGCTGTTCTGGCGCATCTTGTCGGCCTCGGCCTCGGCCAATGCCGCCGGTTTGTCAGCGGACGGGGGCGACGCATCCTTGATGGCCGACAGCGCCGACGTCACTGCCTGCCAGGCCGCGCCAGCCTCCGCTTCGCTGCATTCGCCATGCTGCCGCTTGGTGGCGCCCAGGCGGTTGAGCACGAGGTGCTGGTCGGGTTCCACGCCCGCGCCGGCCAGGCAGGCTTTCACGCAGGCCAGCGGGCAGCCGTCGAGCGCCAGGATCGGGCGGCCCGAACGCGCGACCCTGGTGAGCGCGGCAACACCGCCGCCAACCCCGCTGATGCAGGACATCTCGGCCATCCCGCCGCGGTCCAGCCGCACGGCGAAGGCGTTGGCGAGCTGCGCCACGCTGGAGCAGCCGGAGCAGGCGTAGACGAGGGGCAAGGATGTGGTGCCAGCCTTGGGCATTGAGATACCTCCGGACTTGATGATCGGTATGAGAGAGCGTCCTCAGGAAGCGGTCGCCGACGGCACGCATCGCGCGATGCCCGTGGACAAAGCGGCGTGGCGTTCGCCACGCGGCGCGGCAGCGCCGTCAAGCCCGCACAGCCTGAGAATAAAGCGCGCCACCTGGGCAGCCTGGTCGAGCGGCAGGCACGGCATGCCGATATCGAGCGGCACATCGCTGGCCACCGCGACGATGGACGCGTCGCGCGGGTAGTAGGGCGCGCGCCCGTGCGCCGGCCGATATACCTCGATGCGCGGAATGGCTTCGCTGCGGAACCCTTCCACCAGGGTCAGGTCCGCCGGCGCCAGGCGCGCCACCTGCTCGCGCAAGGTGGGCTCCGGCGCGCCGTTCAGGTCGTGCAGGATGGCGAAACGGAATGGCGAGGCCACCAGTACCTCGCCGGCGCCGGCCTGGCGAAAGCGCGCGCTGTCCTTGCCCGGCGGCTCGAGTTCGAGGGGATGGTGGCTATGCTTGATGACATTGACGGTCAGCCCTTGCTGGCGAAACCAGGCGAGCATGGCCGTGATCAGCGTGGTCTTGCCGCTGCCGGAGGTGCCGGCGATGCCAATGATGGCGGGTTGCATGACTGTGCTCCCATGAAAGGCGTCCGGGCAGACGGACTGGCGAAGCGCGGGGCGCATTCCGCAGGGGTGGAATGCGCCCC
>NZ_JFJV02000034.1:0-14533 GCF_000611145.1 Cupriavidus sp. SK-3
AACAGCACACCACTCCCCCCACCCCTCAAGCAAACGTAATGGCATGCCGCCGATCCTCCCGATCCAAATGCGGCAAACTATTAAAACTAAGTAACCGCTGCGTGCCACGTCCGGCAATGATTTCGCAAAACGCAGTATTCCGAAACTGCAGGTTCAGCTCGATCGCCGTCTGGGCCGGCGCGTCCAGCAAGTCCGCCGTAGCGCGCCCGATGGCGCCGCCCGAACTCACCACCAACACCGCGTCTTCCCGTGCCGCCCCTTCCGTGGCATGGGCCAGGCTGGCGCGGATCCGTCCGCCAAAATCCGCCCAGGATTCAGGCATGCCAGCCAGTTGGTCCAGCGTCCACGCCTGGTACGCCGCGCGGAAGGTACGCCAGTAGTCGTTGTAATCGGCGTTCTGGTGGGCGCGGTGATCCGCACCGCCGGTGTGGCTGCGATACAGCGCCTCGCCGTCGTATTCGTTCAGGCCGAGATGGGTCTCGACACGTGCTGTGATCGCCGCCGGCGTACCGGACTCGACCGGCACATCGCCAGCCCCCATGCCGGCCAGGATCTCCATCGCCGTGTCCTGCTGGCGCACCAGCGAACCGGCCACCACTCGCTTGAACGCGATACCGCGCTCGCGGAAATACTCGCCCAGCCAGCGGGCTTGCTGCCGTCCGGTGTCGGAGAGGCAGTCGTAGTTGGCGGCGCCGAATGAGGCCTGACCGTGCCGTACCAGGAAGAGCGTTGCCATGCGTGATGTCGGCGCCGGAAGGCACCGCCGGAAGCGGTAATGCGGGAATCGGCACGCGGCGCGGTGGCGCCGCGCGAGGAGCAGGCATTGTATGGGCGCGGGACGTGGTGGCCAAGGGAAGCACCGGCGGATTCATAGCGGCCATTTCCGCGCTGCATTATCCCGCCGCCGGCCGGCGTTAATCCAGCGTCACCCCGGTATCGGCGGTCAGCTTGAGCACCCCCGGCAGGTAGGCCTTGTAGGCGCTCACGGCCTCGGCGGGCAGGTTGCCGATCGGCTCGGCGCCCATGTCCTCGATACGCTGGCTGATCTCCGGCGATTTCACCAGCGCGCTCACCTCGCGGCCCAGGCGCTCGACGATATCGTTCGGCGTGCGCGAGGGCACCAGCAGCGTGATGGGGCCGACCAGCCTGTACGGCTCGTCGGGGTAGCCGGCCTCGGTAAAGGTCGGCACGTCAGGCAGCGCCTTGGCGCGCCTGGTGCCGGTGACGGCCAGCGGGCGCAGCTTGCCGCTGGCGAAGTGCTGCTTCAGCGACGTCACCGAGCCGACCGTCACATTGACCTGGCCCGCCAGCAGGTCCGTCACCATCGGACCCTCGCCACGATAGGGCACGTGCAGGATATCGATGCCGTAGGTCTTGTCCAGGTAGGCCTGGATGGTGTGCGGCTGGGTGCCGGGTCCCCACGAGCCCATGCGCAGCTTGCCGGGCTCCTTCCTGGCATAGGCGATCAGCTCGGCCACCGTCTTCACCGGCAGCGCGCCGTTGACGGCTAGCACCGTGCGCGCCGTCGCCACGTCGGATACCTGCCGCAGGTCGGTGCGCGGATCGTAGGGCAGCTTCTTGTAAAGGGCCAGGTTGGCGGTGATGGGGCCGGGGATCGTCAGCAGCAGCGTGTAGCCATCGGGTGCGGACTTGGCTACATAGTCGGTGCCGATGATGCCGCCGGCGCCGCCTTTGTTCTCTACCACCACGGTCTGACCCAGCCGCTTGCCCAGGCCTTCCGCCAGCGTGCGCGAGAGCGTGTCGGTCAGGCCGCCGGCGGGGTAGGGCACGATCAGGTGAAGGGGTTTGTTGGGGTAGCCGGCCTGGGCTTGCGCGGCCAGCGGCAGCAGTGCCGCGCACGCGCACGCGAGCAGGGCAGCAGCTTTCTCGCAGAGCGGGCTGCGTAATGTCATGGTTTGTCTCCTCGGGGTCTTATTGGATCCGGCGCGCGCTCCGAGCAAGTGCGCGCGCCGTAGATGTCTTTCAGGCGGGAGTCATTGGCGGGGCGGCATGCCCGCGGAGCGTCATGGCGTCAGCCGGGCATTGCCAGGTAGCCGGCCACAAGGCGGGTCATCTCGCCAGGGAGGCGCTCGTCGTCGAGCGGCAGCGGGCCGGCATCGTTGAGGATGGCATTGACCACGATGCTGAACACGGCCTGCATGGCAAAGCGCACACGCAGTTCGGCCTGCTCGGGCGGCATCGGCAGGCGCGGCACCAGCAGGGCCACCATGCGCTCCACCACCGCCTGGCCGCTTTCCCGGTGCGGCAGCCATTCCTCCGGACGGATCGAGGCATGCTTGAGCGAAGCCTTGATCACACCGCGATTGGCGTGGCAGCCCAGTACCACGTAACGCATGATTTTTTCGAGCATGACGTCGGTAGGCACTTCCTCCCAGCGCTCCACGCGCAGGTAACGCGAGACGGATTCTCCAGTTTCCCGCATCACCAGCGTGCGCAGCGACTCGAAGAACGCCTGCTTGTCGCGGAAGCGGCCGTAAAAGGCCCCCACGGAGACTTCGCAGGCGGAGGCGATCTGCGCCACGGAAACCGCCGAGAAATCCCGCTGTGCCAGCAACTCGCGGCCCGCATCGAGCAGTGCTTGTTCCGTCTCGCGGGCACGCCGCTGGCGCGGCGGTTGCAGGATCGATGGGGTGGCTACGGTGGGGAACGCGGATGTCCCCTTGGAGGGCTTGGCGGGGGACGCTGCAGAGGACGAGATAGGCATGGCAAATTCCGTATGAGAATTCGGATTCGGTTTTGTGAACCATATGGTTACCACTGCGTTTCGTCAAGAGCAGGCCTATATTTCCAATATATGGAAATCAATTCCGATCTTTGACACAGAAAAAAACCGCACCCACACTGCAGTGCAAGGAGACAAGATGAACACGCCGGTCGAACAATTCATTGCCGAGCGCAGGAAAGACGACCCCTCTTTCGGCGGGCTGCTGGCCAAGGGGTTTGCCCTGCTGCGCTGCTTCATCGACGAGCCGCGGCCGCTGGGCAACGGCGAACTATCCGAACGCCTGCAACTGCCCCGCGCCACGGTGTCGCGCATCTGCCGCACCTTGTTCGAACTGGGCTACCTGGACTGGGACCCCAAACTGGACAAGTACTTCGTCGGCGCCCAGGTGCTGGCGCTGGGCTACCCCTACCTGGCCGGCCTGCAGGTGCGCCATGTGGCGCGGCCGCTGATGCAGGCGCTGGCGGACCGCATCGAGGGTGCGGTGTCAATGGGCGTGGCGCACCGGCTCGACGTGACCTACCTGCTGACCTGCACGCATAACGAGGGCACGCCCGCACGCCCTGGCGTGGGCGCGGTGCGCTCGGTGCTGAGCACCGGCATGGGCCGCGCCTTCCTGAGCACCTTGTCCAAGGCGGAATTCGAAACCCTGATGCAAGCCGCGCAGCGCGAGCGTCCCGAGGAATACGCGGCCTGCTACGACACTGTTTGCCACAACGTGGCCCACTACCCCAAGCGCGGCTTCGCCATCAACTTGGGCGACGCGGGCAGCGGCGTGCATGGCGTTGGCGTGTATTCGCGCATCGTCTACCTGAACCGCCCGCTGCTGTTCAACTGCGCCATTGCGGCGTCGCAATTGCGGCGCGGCATGCTGGAGAAAAAAATCGCGCCGATGCTGATGGAGATGACGCGTTCGATCGAATCGGTGACCGGGCTGCGGCAATAGCCGCGTCGCGCGCCAGACGACACACAGGCAGCGCCGGTACAGGCGTCCATCCTGAAACAAGCCTTCAAGGCAACCCGGAGACTAAGCCATGCCCGATCTAGATTCCCTGCTGAAACCGCGTTCGGTCGCGGTCATCGGCGCGTCCACGCAGCCCGACAAAGTGGGCGGCATGCCCATCCGCCTGCTGCGCGAGCTTGGCTATGCGGGGCGCATCTATCCCGTGCACCCCAGCGCCGGCGAGATCCAGGGCTTGCCCGCGTACCCGTCGATGGCCGCCATCGGCGAGCCCGTCGACCTTGCCATCGTGGCCGTGCCGGCCGTGGCGACGGAGTCTGTGATGGCGCAACTGGCACAGAACGGTACGCGCGCCGCGATCTTCTTTACCTCGGGCTTTGCCGAAGTGGGCGAGGAAGGCCAGGCCATGCAGCTGGCGCTGGCCGACAGCGCGCGCCGGCACCGCGTGGCACTGCTGGGCCCCAATTGCCTGGGTGCGATGAACCTGCGCGCGCGCCTGTTCGCCACCTTCTCGCCGATCCCGCTGACCGGCGCGCCGCCGGTGGGGGATGTGGGCCTGGTCAGCCAGAGCGGCGCGTTCGGCGCCTATGCCTTCGCGCTGGCGCGCGAGGCCGGGCTGGGGCTGAGCCACTGGGTGACCACCGGCAACGAGGCCGGGCTGCAAGTGGCCGACGTGATCGAATGGATGGCGCAGGACGACGACACCCGCGTGATCCTGGCCTATATGGAAGGCTGCCGCGACGGCCAGCGTCTGCGCCAGGCGCTAGCCGCCGCGCGCGCCGCCGGCAAGCCGGTGGTGATCACCAAGGTGGGCACCACCGAGGCCGGCGCGCGCTCGGCGCAATCGCACACGGCCAGCCTGGCCGGCGAGGATGCGGTCTACCAGGCCGTGTTCGACGAATACGGCGTGCACCGTGCCCATACGCTGGAAGATTTCTTCCGGCTCGGCTACACCTTGTCGCGCGGGCGGCGACCGGCGCGCTGGAGCAGCCCGGGCGGCCTGGCCGCGGACGCCGTGACGCCGGTGGCCATCCTCACGGTGTCCGGCGGGGTCGGCATCATGATGGCCGATCGCGCCGAGGAGCTCGGCATGCCGATGCCACCCATGCCGGCGGCGGCCGCGCAGGCGCTGCGCAAGAGCATTCCCTTTGCCAGCACCGCCAATCCGATCGATGTCACGGGCCAGGTGGTGGCCCAGCCCGCCGTGTTGCTCGATGCGCTGGCCGGTGTGGCTACCTGCGGCGAGTACGGTTGCGTGGTGGCTTTCCTGGCCGGTGGGGCCAACGCTCCGCGCCTGTGGGAAGAACTCCAGCGCACCATCGGCGCGCTGCACGAGGACAAGCGCGCCGCGCCGCTGCTGCTGTCCGGCGTAGTTGACGACGACAAGCGCGCCTGGCTGGAAGCGCACGGCTGCCTGGTGTTCCGCGAACCGGCCCACGCCATCGAGGCCGTGGCCGCGCTGGCCCGCGCGGCGGCGTTGGAGGCGGTGGCCGCAAGCCCGCCGGCCACCGAGCGTGTCGTGCCAATGGCTCCGCTGCTGCGCGATGTGCCGGAAGACGCCAGCGCACTGTCCGAGTTCGAAGCCATGCGCCTGCTGGCGGACGCCGGCGTGCCGGTGGCCCCGCACGGCCTGGCCCGCAATGCCGAGGAGGCCGTGGCCCTGGCGCGGCGCGTCGGCTACCCGGTCGTTGTGAAGCTGTGCTCGGCGCAGGTGCTGCACAAGAGCGACGTGGGCGGCGTGGCCCTCAACCTGACGGACGACACCGCCGTGCGCCAGGCCTTTGCGCAGATGCAGGCGGCACTGGCCCGGGCCGATGCCAGCTTGCCCTTCGAGGGCGTGCTGGTGGCGCGCATGGTGCGCGGCTGGGGCGAGCTGATGGTGGGCGTGCGGCGCGATCCGGTGTTCGGGCTGGTGGTGCTGGCCGGCATCGGCGGCACCGCCGTGGAAATTTTCCGGCAGATGGCCTTCGGCCTCGCTCCGCTGTCGCCGGAGCGCGCGCTTGCCATGCTGGAGCAAAGCCGCGCGGCGGTGCTGTTCGCGGGCCATCGCGGCAACCCTGTGCTGCCGCTGGCGCAGGCTGCCGGCTTGCTGGTGCGGGTATCGCAGTTGGCCGCCGCGCTCGGGCCCCGGCTCGATACGCTGGAAATCAATCCTTTCATCGTCGGCGCCGAAGGGCCGGTCGCGGCGGATGCCGTGATCACCTTGCTGCCGGCTGGGGCACCGGCGTGAACGAGATGGCGTAGCAAGGCAACGTACCGCCACCGCGCAACCACAGACCGGCACAGACCGGGCGCGCGGATGGGCTCGGACAAAAACAGGAGACAACCATCATGCATTTGCAAGCTGCAAGGGCCGCATGCGCGCCGGCGGCCAGTATTCCCCGCACCATCGGCGCCTGCGCCATGCTGATCGCGTTCACCGCCGCACCGGCGCACGCGGCGCCAGCGGAATCCGGCAAATTCCCCGACAGGCCGATCCGCCTCGTCGTGCCTTTCCCGCCAGGCGGCGGCACCGACGTGATCGGGCGGCTGGTGGCCGCCAGGCTTTCGACCGCGCTGGGCGGTACCGTGCTGGTGGAGAACGTGGCGGGCGCCACCGGCACCATCGGCTCCGCGCAGGTCGCGCGCGCCGCGCCGGATGGCTACACGCTATTGCTAGGCATCTCCGCCACGCATGCGATCGCGCCGGCGATCTTCCCCCGGCTGCCCTACGATCCCGTGCGCGATTTCGTGCCGGTGGGGCGCCTTGCCTACGGCGGCAATGTGCTGGTGGCGGGCCCGGCCTTCACGGGCAAGGACCTGCCGGCGCTGATCGCGCAGGCCAGGCGTCCCGGCGCGGACCTGGCCTATGGCTCCTGGGGACCCGGCTCGGGCGGCCACCTGGCCGGCGAGAGCCTGAACGTGAGCAGCGGCATCCATCTGCGCCATATTCCGTACAAGGGTGTCAGCCCGATGCTGACCGACGTGATGGGCGGCACGCTGCCGGTGGCCATGTCCGACCTGGCCGGCACCTTGCCGCTGATCCGCAGCGGCAAGGTCCGGGCGCTGGCGGTCACCGGATCGGAGCGCTCGGTGGCGCTGCCCGACGTGCCGACCTTCGCCGAGTCCGGCGTGCCGTTCCGCATCGATAGCTGGTTCGCGCTGTTCGCGCCGACCCGCACGCCGGCGGCCATCGTCGACCGGCTGGAGCGCGCCGTCGACGCCATCATGGCCGAGCCCGCCATGCAGGCTCAGGCCGCAACGCTGGGCATGCGCTTCACGCCGCAGCCGCGCGCCGCCTTTGCCGCGCAAATGCAGCAAGACATCCGCGCCTGGGCCGCCCTCGTCAAGACGAGCGGCGCCGCGCTCGAATAACTTCGCCAGGAGACAAACGCATGAACATGAATACGCCCCTCGCCCCGGCAACCCACGCCAGCCCGCAGCAGGCCCTCGTCGCCGGCGCGGCCTTTCCGCTCGCGATCTATGGCTACGCGCTGATCGAAACGCTGCGTACCTGCCGCCTGCAGACCTCGGTCGACGCGGCCACGGGCTACGGCCGCGCGCCGATGAATGCCCTGTCTGCCAGCGAGCGCCAGTGGACGCACGAGGACCGCGACATCGTCACCCCGGCCAACGACCTGCTGTACTTCTGCGGGTGGATCAACCTGGCCGAGGGCCCGGTGACGCTGCGCATCCCGCCGCTGCCCGACGCGGGGCGCTACTACGTGATCGAGCTGCTCGACGTCCACACCAACAACTTCGAGAACCTGGGCCCGCGTAACGTCGCTGCCGAAGGCGGCGAGATCGAGCTGACCGGCCCGGGCCAGCAGGCCAGCGGCAAGCATGCGGTGCAATGCCCCAGCTCGCTGGTCTGGCTGCTCGGCCGCGTGCTGGTGCAGGGGCCGCAGGACCTGCCGGCGGCGCGCGCTTTCGAGCAGGGCTTCGCGCTCACCCGCACGCCGGGCGCCGCGCGCCCGCGCTGCGTGGCGCAATGGCGCGACAGCGGCCGGCCCGCACTGGACTTCTTCCACAACCTCTTCAATGCGCTGCGCGAGTTCCCGCCGGCGGCGGAGGAACTCGGCCTGCTGACCTTGCTGCGCAAAGTGGGTATCCGGCTGGAAGACGAGACCGACCTGGCGGCATTGCGCCCGGCCGTGGTGGCCGGGCTGGAGAGCGCCTATGCGCAGGCCATGGCCGTGATCGAGGCGCATACGCGCAGCCAGGGCCGCAAGAGCTGGGGCTACAGCCTGAAGCTCGGCATGTACGGCGACGACTGGCTGCAGCGCGCCTGCACCGCGATGAAGGGGCTCGGCGCCCTGCGTGCCGACGAGGCGATCTACGCCATGGCCGATTTCGATGCCGATGGCCAGCCGCTCGATGGCCGTCACCGCTACGAGCTGCGCTTCGCGCCCGGCATGCTGCCGCCCGCGCAGGCATTCTGGTCGGTATCGCTGTACGGCGAGGACCGCTATTTCAGCGCCAACGAGATCGGGCGCTACGCGGTGGGGGACCGCACGCCGGGCCTGCGCATGGAGGCGGACGGCAGCCTGGTGCTTCCCATCTCGCATGCGCGCCCGCCGCAGGAGGACAACTGGCTGCCCGCGCCCGCGGGGCCGTTCTACCTGATCCTGCGGCTCTACCATCCGGCCCGGTCGTTCCTGGACGGCCAGTACACCATCCCGGCCGTACGCCGCATCGACTGATAGGAGCCTGCAATGGAAGCCACCATGACCCGTGCCGGAACCGCCACGCCCGCCCATGATGCGGTGCGCTACACGCTGCCCCTCTACGAGATGGCGCGCATGCGTGCCGCCACCTGCCCGCGCCGCAACAGCGCGGGTGCATTCGCCGCGCCGCAGCCCGATGCGCCGGTGCGCTGGATCAATCATTTCATCCACACCCGCCAGCTGCTCGGCCCGCAGCATCGCCAGGTGGTCACGCCCAACAACGACACGCTTTACAGCAACGCCTGGCTCGACCTGTCGCAAGGGCCGCTGCTGCTGGACGTGCCCGACAGCGCGGGCCGCTACTACGTGCTCGGACTGCTCGACTTCTATACCAACCCCTTCGGCTACATCGGCACCCGCACCACCGGCAACGGGCGCGGGCGCTTCCTGCTGCATGGTCCGCGCTGGCACGGCGACGTGCCGGCGGGAGCCACCGCCATCGCCTGCCCGACCGATGCGGTCTGGCTGCTCGGCCGCGTGCTGGTGGACGGCGAGGCCGACCTGCCGGCCGTGCATGCGCTGCAGGACCAGTTTCGCCTGAGCACGCTCGACGGCGCGCCCGCCGCGCGGCCCTTCGATGTCGGCATGCAGCCGGGCGAGCACCTGGGCGATCCGCGCCGCTACGCTGAAGTCGTCAACCAGGCGTTGCGCGAGAATCCGCCGCCGGCGGCCGAAGCCGCGCTGGTGGCAGGCTTCGCGCAGTCCGGCATCGGTGCGGATTGCGGCGGGTCCGCGCCTGGCGACGCCGTGCTGGCGCGTCTGGGCACCGCGATCAAGGAGGTGCTCGCCGAACTGGCGGCGCCGCTGCCCTCCGACCTTGGCGGTGGCTGGACCCTGCCGGTGGAAATCCGCGAATCGTTCGGCGCGCGCTTTGCCGAGCGCGCGCTGGTGGCGCGCAACTATATTGGCGCGCTTGGCGTGGAAGAGGCGATGTACGTCATGGCCGATCGCGACAGCGAGGGCGCACCGCTCGATGGCCGCACCGGCTACGAACTGGCCTTCGCGGCGGATGCGCTGCCACAGGTAGGCGCGTTCTGGTCGCTCACCATGTACGACAAGACCGACTGCATGCTGGTGGACAACGCGCTCGGACGCTACTCGCTGGGCGACCGCTCGCCGAGCCTGCGCTACGACGCCGACGGCAGCCTGCGGCTGCACCTGTCGGCGTCGCCGCCGGCCGATCCCGCAGCGCGGGCCAACTGGCTGCCGGCGCCCGCGGGCCCGTTCTACGTGACGCTGCGGCTGTACGTGCCGCAGCCCGCGCATCTCGACAAGACCTTCGTCTATCCGCCAATCCGTCCGCTGGCTGGCGCGGCTTCGGTCGGGGAGCCATCATGAAGCCGGATCCGCAAAGGCGGCACGTGCTCAAGGTGGCGTGCAACGCCTTGGTGTTCGCGGCGGCCGGCACCATGCTGACGCCGCTGCATGCCGAGGACTATCCGTTGCGCCCGGTGCGCCTGATTTCGCCCTACGGCCCCGGTGGTTCCAACGACATCTCGGCGCGTTTGCTCGGCGAAGGGCTCAGCCGGAAATACAAGCAACAGTTCGTGGTGGAGAACAAGCCCGGTGCCGGCACGCGCGTGGCCAACGAGCAGCTCGCCCGTGCCACGCCGGATGGCTACACACTGCTGTGGGTGGCGGCGCCGTTTGCCATCAATGCCGCAGCGGGACTCTCGCAGCACTACGACATCCACAAGGATTTCGTCGCCGTGGGGCCGCGCGTGCTGGGGCCGGTCTTCCTGATCGTCAACGCCGATTCGCCGGTGCGCACGGTGGCCGACTTTGTGCGCATGGCGCGCGAGAAGAAGGACGGCGTGACTTTCGCCTCGCCGGGCGTCGGCTCGGGCCCGCACCTGACCGCCGAACTCTTTGCGGCCCAGGCGAAATTCAAGGGCCTCAACGTACATTACCGGGGCGACTCCACCGCCTACACCGAGCTGCTGGCCGGCCGGGTCGATGCCACGCTGACCGCCATCACCACCGCGCTGCCGTTTATCAAGGCTGGCAAGCTGCGCGTGATCGCGGTGTCCGCGGAGCAGCGCACGCTGGTCTATCCGGACGCGCCCACGTTTGGCGAGCAGGGATTTCCCGGCGTGGTCGGGTACGGCTGGTTCGGCCTGATGGCGCCCGCCGGCACGCCGGCGGCCGTGGTGCAGCAACTCAATCGCGACGCCAACGCGGTGCTGGCCGATGCGCAGATGCGCAGCAAGCTGCTCGGGTTGGGGTTGCAGGCGGAGGCGGGCGACAGTGCTTCGTTCGCGCGGTTTATCGATGCCGAGGTGGCGAAGTGGGGGCCGCTGATCAGGTCGGCGGGGATCAAGCTCGAATAAGGCGTGGCGTGGCGTGGCGCGGACGCGCTGTCGCCTCAGCCGAACTGCTGGCTCAGCTCGTCCTTCATCCAGTCCACGAAAACGCGCGTGCGCGCCGGCAGCAGCCGCGCGTTCGGATAGATCAGCGACAGCGGCCAGGGCGGCTGCTCGAATGCTTCCAGTACGATGCGCAGCTTTCCCTCGGCCACCAGCGGCGCCACCTGGTAAGACAGGAAATTCCCGAAGCCCGCGCCGGCGGCGCAGGCCGCCACCGCTGGCGCCGTCTGGTTGAATTCGAGATTGCCGCTGACGGCGACGTAGAAGGGGCGCCCTTCCTGCTGGAAAGTCCACCAGTGCGCCGCATTGCCGATGAAGCGCACGCAACTGGCATGGGTCAGTGCGTCGGGGTGTGCGGGCACGCCATGCTCGCGCAGGAAGTCCGGGGTGGCTACCACCACGCGGCGGATGCGGCCGACCTGCCGGGCCACCAGCGTCGAGTCCGCGAGCGGGCCGATGCGCACGCCCACGTCGATCTCTTCCTCCAGCAGGTTGACCACGCGATCGCTGAACTCCATCCGGCAGTGCACCGCGGGGTAGCGCTGCACAAAGCGGGTTACCGCCGGCGCCACGTGCATCTGGCCGAACAGCACCGGCGCGGTCAGTACCAGTTGTCCGCTCGGCTCGACATGGCGCGCGCTCAGCACGGCCTCGGCTTCGTCGATGGTGGCGAGGATGCGGCGGCAGCTATCCAGGTAGGTGCGCCCTTCGTCGGTGAGCGACTGGCGGCGCGTGGTGCGGTTGAGCAGCCGGACCTGCAGTTCCGCCTCCAGCGCGGCGAGCGTGCGCACTACCGCCGGCAGGGAAGTGTGCAGGGCGCTGGCGGCAGCGGTGAGGCTGCCTTCGTCGACCACCTTGACGAAAGTCTGCATGGCGCGGAGTTTGTCCATGCGTGTCACATTACTACGGTTTTTGGAGTAGTCAACTGCATTCTGCCCCATTTATTGCATGCTGGAAGGCGCCCAGAATGATCTCCATCCCCCCAACCACCAGGAACCGAGATGTCCGCCACCACCCCAGATAGCACCACGATCGCTCCCCCCGCCGAGCCGCTGGTGCTCTATCACATGTCTCTGTCCGGCCACGCACACCGGGTGCGCCTGCTGCTGTCGCTGCTGGGGCTGCCGTACCGCCTCGTGGAGGTTGACCTGCGCGGCGGCGAGCATCGCCGCGAGCCCTTCCTCAAGCTCAACCCCTTTGGCCAGGTTCCGGTGCTCGACGACAACGGCACCGTGCTGGCCGACTCCAATGCCATCCTGGTCTACCTGGCTATGCGCTACGACGACGGCCGCTGGCTGCCGCGCGATCCGGTGGGCGCGGCCGCAGTGCAGCGCTGGCTGTCGGTGGCGGCGGGCGAGATCGCCTTCGGGCCTGCCCGGGCACGGCTGGCAACCTTGTTCGGTGCCCCGGTGGCGGTCGATGACGCCATTGCGCGCGCGCAGCGGCTGTTCGCGGTGATGGAGCCGATACTGGCCGCGGCGCCGTTCCTCGCCGGCGCGTCGCCCACGCTGGCCGATGTGGCCGCCTACAGTTATATCGCGCGTGCCGAGGAGGGCAATGTCCCGCTGGCGCCGTATCCCGCGCTGGGCGCCTGGCTGCACAGGATGGAGGCGCTGCCGGGGTTCGTGCCGATGCCTGTTTCCGCGGTGGGCCTCGCGGCTGTCGCTTAGGCGCAGTGCTGCCCCGCCCTGCCCCGCACCGCACCGCACCGCAAAGGAGGATGAAATGGACCTGCAAGGATGGCCGCATGCCGAATCGCCTTTTCATGCCGGGGAGCAAGCCGCGCAGCAGCGCGCCGGCAGCCGCGAGAAGATGGAGGCGGCCGGGCGGCGAGTGGTCCGGCCCGCCATGCCGGAGCAGCATCGCCTGTTCTTCGCCCAGTTGCCTTTCGTGGTGGTGGGGGCCGTGGACGCAGCGGACATGCCCTGGGCCACCGTGCTGAGCGGCGCGCCGGGCTTTATGCAGGCGCCGGATCCCGGCCACCTGCGCATTGCCGCGCGGCCGCTGGCGGACGATCCGCTGGCGCATGCCCTGGGCGCCGGCGCCGACATTGGCCTGCTCGGCATCGAGTTGCATACGCGCCGCCGCAACCGCATGAACGGCCGCATTGCGGCGGAGGACGAGAACGGCCTGACGGTGGCGGTGGAGCAGAGCTTCGGCAATTGCCCGCGCTACATCCAGCTGCGGCACTGGCGCGAGGCCGGCGCGGACGAGAGCGGGACCGCTGCCGTGTGGCATGGCGACGCCCTGGATACCGGGGCGGTGGAGGCGTTGCGCGCTGCCGACACGATCTTTATTGCCACCCATCATCACGATGCCGCGTCTGGCCACAGCGGCGGGGCGGACGTGTCGCACCGGGGCGGCAAGCCGGGCTTTGTCCGGGTCGACGGCGCCCGGACCGTGACCTTTCCGGATTTCAATGGCAACAACTACTTCAATACCGTTGGCAACCTTGTGGCCAACCCGCGCGCCGGGCTGCTGGTCCCGGATTTCGAGCGCGGCGGCCTGCTGCACCTGAGCGGGCACAGCGAAATCGTCTGGGAAGGCCCGGAGGTCGAGCGCTTTGACGGTGCCGAGCGGCTGGTGCGCCTGCATGTGGAGCGCGTGGTGAGGCGCTCGGGGGTGCTGCCGCTGCGCTGGCAGTTCGAGGCTATGTCGCCGTGGGTGGCGCAAACGGGCAGCTGGGAGGCTGCGGCGGAGCACTGAGGCGGCGCATGGGGCCCTGGCGGGCTTGCCAGCGGCTCCTTTTGTTGTATCCGGCATACATTTGGCGCCCTTGCCAGGCTGTGCGCTGGTGCGCACTCCGCCTTGCTGCCGCGCGGCAGCGAGGCGGGTGCCGGCGCAAGTGTTGCAATCGCGGCACTTTCCCGGTGCATGCGCTGCTGTTCAAGCTCGGGCAATTGCCCTATCGTGACGTCCTTCCCCGCCACATCTGCGCGGCGATTTCACCGTCTTGTCCCGTTTTGCCGCGGTTTGTCCATGTCCCGCTATCTTTCACGCGTTGCCTGCCGCCTGCGCTCGCTGGCGCGCGGTTATCAGGTGCCCCCGGTGCTCCCGGTGCTGCTGGCCCTGGCCGCCGCGCTCGCCGTGGCGCCGCAGTCCGCTCCGGCCGCCGGGCATGTCGCCGAACATGCCGTCGAATCCGCCGCGATACCCGGCGTTGCCGACGCGCCCGCGCCGGGCCATCGCCCGCGCGTGTGCCTGGTGCTGTCCGGGGGCGGCGCGCGCGGCTATGCGCATATCGGCGTGATCAAGGCGCTCGAGAAGATGCAGGTGCCGATCGACTGCATCGCCGCCACCAGCATGGGCGCGGTGGTGGGCGGCTTGTACGCCAGCGGCTTGTCGGCCGACGAGTTGGAGGCGCGGTTGTCGCATATCAACCTGAGCGATATCGCTTTCGACCGCAACGAGCGTGCCGAACTGCCGCAATCGCAGCGCGAGGACGACCTGCAATACCCGATCGGGATCTCGGCCGGCTACGGCGACGGCAAGATCAAGCTGCCCACCGGCCTGGTGCAGGGCAACCGCCTGCTGGCGCTGCTGCAGAACTGGACCGTGCAGGTGCCGGCCGAAGCCAGCTTCGACAAGCTGCCGACGCCGTTTCGCACCATTGCCACCGACCTGGGCACGGGGGCCCCGGTGGTGCTCGACCATGGCTCGCTGCCGCGCGCCATCCGCGCCAGCGTGGCGGTGCCGGGATTGTTCGCGCCGATCAAGGTGAACGGGCGCACGCTGGTCGACGGCGGGCTGGTCAGCA
>NZ_JFJV02000034.1:14573-31280 GCF_000611145.1 Cupriavidus sp. SK-3
GCGGATGTGGTCATCGCGGTCAATATCGCCTCGCCGCTCGACGACCCCGACGGCCTGGACTCGCCGGCGGCGGTGACGCAACAGATGGTCACCATCCTGATGAACCAGAACGTGGGTGCGCAGAAGGGGCAGCTCGGGCGGGGCGACGTGCTGATCGAGCCCCAGCTGGGCGACCTTTCCTTCAGCGACTTCTCGCGCGCCAACGATGGCATCCAGGGCGGCTGGAACGCTGTGCTGGCGGCCGAGCCCCGGCTGGCGTCGCTGGCGATGCCAGCCGACGCCTGGCAGGCCCACCTGGCGGCCCGCAGGGGCGCCGGGACGATGGCGGGTCCGGTGCGTATCGATGCCATCCAGATCCAGTCGCAAGGCCGCATCCCGCCAAGTTTCATTCGCAAATACCTGGGCGTGAACGAAGGTGACCACTACGACGGGGTCACGCTTAACCGCGAGATGGCGCAGCTCTCCACATCGGGCGATTTCGAAAGCGTGACGCAGGAGCTCGTCACCGAGGATGGCCGCAATGTGCTGAAGGTCGACGCGCAGCAGAAATCCTGGGGTCCGCAGTTCCTGTTGTTCGGCTTTGGCGTGTCCACCACCTTCAATGGCCAGGGCGTGTTCAACCTGCAACTGGGGCATCGCTATCCGTGGCTCACGCAAGGCGGGCTGGAGTGGCGCAATGACATCGTGCTGGGCAGCAAGCAGGCCAGGTGGCACACCGAGTTGCGCCAGCCGGTATTCGACCGGCTCGGCTTCTATCTCGCGCCCTACGCGGAATACGGGCGCAAGCACATCGATCTCTATGGCGACAGCGCGCCCAACCGCAATACCCAGCCGATCACCGCCTACCAGATCGAGACCGCCGTCGCGGGCCTGGACCTGGGCGTGCCGCTGGGCCGGCTGGGCGAGTTCCGGGCGGGCGTGAACTACCAACAGGTCTACTACTCGCCCGTCTATAACCTGCCCATCGGCAACAGCCGGCTGTTCCCTTACGCCCGCGTGCGCCAGCCCACCGTGCGTGCCCAGCTCACCATCGACCAGCTCGACGATCCGCTCTTCCCGCGCACCGGCTACTACCTGCTGGCGACCAACGAGCTGGCTTTCGGCGGCGCCGACAACCGTTTCAACGATGCCCATGCGAAGGCACTGTGGGCCACCAGCTATGGCCGCCACACCCTGAACCTGGCAGCCGAGGCCGCGGTTACCTATGGCGACCATCGCAGCGACAGCAGTTTCAGCGGCGGCCTGGGCTTTACGCTGGGCGGTTTCCAGCATCTTTCCGCCTACGCGCAAGACCAGTTTTCCGGCAACTACCTGCTGTACGGCCGCGTGACCTACCTGAACGACTTGCGGGAGTTCATCCTGCCGGGCCTGCGCACCACCGTGGTGGGCGCCAGCCTGGAGGCGGGCGATGTCTGGCTGCGGCGCCGGAATTTCGGCAACGGGCCGTTCAAGACCAGTGCCAGCCTGTTTATCGGCGGCAATAGCGTGATCGGACCGCTGTACTTCGGCTTTGCCGCGGCGCCGCAGGGCGTGTGGAACCTCTACCTGCAGCTGGGCCGCGTGTTCTAGCCCGCGCTAGCCCGCGGGCGCGGGCAGCGCTTCGGCGGCGGCTACGGTGCTATCGCTTGGCCGGAAAGTCACCGCCGAAATGCGGCCATTGCGCATGCGCAGGGTTTGCGTGCCCTGGCTGTGGCGCGCCTCGCCGTCCATGACCGAGGCGGCCTCCAAGTCGATTTCCGCGGTACTGCCCTCGATGCGCGGCGGCGCGGTGACGGCGATGCGCACCGACTTGCCGGCCAGCGCCTGCAACCTGGCGAACATGCCGATCACTGCGTCGCGGTCGTCGTAGCTGCCTGCCAGCGGATGCTCGCCGTGGTGACGCCAGCGCACGCCGGGCTCCAGCAGCGGGAAGATGGCCTCGAAGTGGCCGCTGGTAAGGGCCTGCAGGTATTCGTTGACCACGGCGGCGACGGCCTCCTCGCTCATCGGCACTTCGACCCTGGCGCGCGAGGGGCGGCGCGCCTGCGCCGGATCGAACCCGAGGAACTCCAGCACGCTGCTGACCACCTGCTCGCGGTCGTTGTCCACGCAGATCATGTGATAGCTGTTTTCCACCACCACCTTGCGCACGTCGGGGACCGCCGAATCCAGGAAGTCGGCGGAGCGCAGGCTGGTCAGCTCGTCCTCGCGGGCATTCACCACCAGCGTGGGGCAGGCGATGCGGTGGGCGCCGCGCAGCACCCAGCCGCGCAGCCGGTCGACCTGGCGGATGCAGGCCAGCGGCACCCAGCGGTAGTGGAAGTTGTCGCCGCGCTCGAACTTGGCCTTGACGATGGCGCGCACCAGGTCGTTCTTGATGCCGAACGGTTCGTCTTCCTCCACCCGCATGCGCGCGGGCAGCGTGGGGATGTGGTAGACCACGTGCCGCAGCGCGCGGTACCAGGGGGTAGACCAGCCGTCGATATACACCGGCGCGGCCAGAGCCACCAGCCGGCCCTTGCGGTGCTGGCGGCGCTCGGCCAGTGCCAGGGCCAGAAGGCCGCCCAGGCACATGCCCATGACATGGAATGTCTCGTATTGCGCGGCCAGTTCGTCGTAGGCCTGCGTGACCGTGTCGAGCCATTGCTCGGCGCGCACCGGCACCAGGTCCTCGGGCCGGCCGGCGTGGCCGGGCAGCGTCACCGCGTGGGTTTCCACCCCGGCGCGCCGCAGGGCCTTGTGCATCGGGCCGAGGTCGAACTGCGTGCCGCCCAGGCCGTGGATGAGCAGGGCACCGGTGCCGCCGCTCTTGGGAGCCGTCATGCTGCGTCGCGCTCCTCGAAGATGGCCGCGCCCTGCAGGCGCCATGCGCCGGCGATGACGGCCACGGACTCGTCGCCGTCCAGCAGGGGGCCGCTCATATCGAGCACCATGGTGCAGTCGCCGGCCGGCAGCATCAGGCGAAACTGCAGGTCGGTGCGGTTCTCGCCGTCGCTCTCGCGCAGCCAGCGGCTGCGTACCTGGGCGCGGTCGTCGGGGTGCACGTGGGCCAGCACGTCGTCGAGGCTGGCGAAGGTGTCTTCGCGTACCCCCAGCGTGCGTTCCACGTCGCCGCTCCAGCGCAGCGTGCCGCTGTGCGGGTCCAGGCAATAGACCAGCTGGCTGCTGGCTGCCAGGGCCAGCTTGACATCGTTCTGGCGCCGTGCGGATTGCGCGTGCAATTGCTCCCGGCTGGTGCGCAGCGTGCTGATCAGGAGCGTGAGCAACGCCGCCACGGCCAGGTAGAGCTGGGCTTCGAGCAGGGAGCGGCCGTGGTGAGCCGCGCTTTCCGCGAACGGGCCATCGCCCTGGCCGGTATTGACCAGCACGAAGAGCGCCAGGATCGCCACCGCCACCGAACCGCCCCGGCCTCCCCACAGCAGCGTCACCACCGCGGCAAAGAACAACGGGATATAGGTCAGCGCAAAGAGCACGCCTCTCGGTACCGGCGCCAGGATCTCCCTGTCGAAGATGAAGAAGGTGGTCAGCACCAGCGCGGCAAAGGCGCCCAGGCCGAACAGGAAATCGCCGCCGCTCATGCCACCCGAGCGCATGGCGCGAAAACGCGACCAGCCCGCCAGTACCGGCGTGACGATCAGCACGCCCACCAGGTCGGCGGCGCCCCACACGCGCGCGGTGCGCCAGAACGGCACGTCCTGCATGATCGTGAACCAGCCCGCGCCGATCGCGGCGCTGACGGCGCTGCTGACCACCCCGGCGATCAGCAGCCCGCGCACGAAGGCCAGCCCTTCCAGCGAGAAGTGCGTACGCCTGACCAGCGCCACCGCCAGCGCGGCACTGCCGATTTCGTCGAGCGAGAACAGGATCAGCCGCAAGGTGTCGCGTCCCTCCACCCAGCCCAGCAGCATCTGCGCGGCAAAGAAGGCCAGCCCGACCGCCAGCCAGCGCGGCATCGGCGTCAGCATGAATGCGGCCACGGTCACGCCGGCCGGCAGCCAGATATAGCCGGTGGCGGAGAACGGGCCATTGAGCTTGTGCGAGATGTAGCCGGAGCAGAAGTACAGCGCCGCCCACAAAAACAGGACGACGGCCCGGTTGGTCGCTCGGTTGGTTGGATTCACGTTGGCTTTCCTTGGCTGAGTCCCTGGCTCTGTTGCGGCGCCAGGCCATCGGCTGGCATGGCGGCCGCACGTTGGCCGACCTGCCGGTGCGGCCGGGCAGGGGCATCATATGCGCGGACAAGGGTCTCTGGCATGGCCTGGTGTAATAAAATCGTCACAATATCGGGTGTCCGGTCACGAGCCAGGGCGGCACCGGCGGCGGTCGGTGCTGCAAGGCAAGGCCGCAATATATACGAGGNGCGGGGCTGCAAGGCAAGGCCGCAATATATACGAGGAGAAATGACGAAATGACAAAGTACACCCTAAATATGGGATTCCTGCCCGGCCTGCTGGCCTGCGCCGCATTGCCACTGGCTCTGGGCGCGGCTCCCGCCGCCGCCGCCTGGCCGGAAAAGCCGATCCGCCTGGTGGTGGGCTTTCCGCCGGGCGGCCCGGTCGACACCCACGCGCGCATCCTGGCCGAAAAGCTCCAGCCTATCCTGGGCCAGTCGGTGGTGCTGGACTATAAAGCCGGCGCGGCCGGCAATATCGGCTCGGACGCTGTCGCCAAGGCGGCACCGGACGGCTACACGCTATTGCTGGCAAATACCGGCCAGATGGCCATCAACGGCTCGCTTTATCCCAAGCTGCCGTACGCCATGCCCCGGGATTTCGCACCCGTGGCCCGCACCGCGCTGATTCCGCTGGTGATGGTGGTCAACAACAATGTGCCGGCGCGCAACCTCAAGGAGTTCATCGCCTACGCGCGCGCCAATCCGGGCAAGCTCAATTTTGCCTCAGGTGGCAACGGCGGCATCTCGCATTTGATGCCGGAGATGTTCAAGCAGGCCTCCGGCACGTTCATCGTCCACATTCCTTACAAGGGCAGCGCCCCCGCCCTGACCGACGTGATGGGCGGCCAGGCGCAGATGATGGCCGATTCGATCCCGCTTTTCACGCAGTACATCAAGGCCGGCAAGGTGCGGGCGCTGGCGGTGACCTCGAAGCACCGTTCTCCCGCGTTGCCCGATGTGCCGACCATGGAAGAGGCCGGGCTGAAGAACTTCGAGGTGGTGGGTTTCTACGGCATGCTGGCGCCGTCCGGCACGCCCAAGGACGTGGTGGCCAGGCTGTCGGGCGCGCTGCAGACGGTACTGGGCGAGGCCGACACCCGCGCCAAGCTGGAGCAGCAAGGCGCCGAGGCAGCCTGGCAGGGCCCGGACGCATTCGGGCAGACCATTGCCGCGGAGCAGAAGCGCTGGGGACAGGTGATCAAGGCTTCGGGTGCGAAGATCGACTAAGCGCGGGTGGCCGCTCCAAGACCCTACGCCGCTCGGGGTGAATGCGGTTGCGCGAATTCCGGTTTAGCATCCAGAGCTCTTTCAAGGAGCGGAAATGCATTTGTCCAACTGGCTCGTCTTTTGCGGCGTCTCGCTGTTCATGGCGTTTACGCCTGGCCCGGCGGTGCTGCTGGCGGTGTCCAATTCCGTGTCGGTGGGACCATCGCGAGCCATGCTCGGCTCCTTTGGCAATGCCGCCGGGGTGTTCATGGTGTCGGCGGTTGCCATGGCCGGCCTCGGCGTGGTGCTGACCAGTTCCGCCGCGGCATTTATCGCCTTGAAAGTGCTCGGCGCGGCTTACCTCATCTATCTCGGCGTGAAGCAGTGGCGCAGCGGCGCGAATGCGTTCGCGGTGGTCGACCGGCCCGGCCAGGCCGCGGGCTTGCGTGCATCGATGCGGCTCTTCGGCCACGGCGTGCTCGTGGCCGTGACCAATCCGAAGAGCATCCTGTTCTTCTCGGCACTGTTCCCGCAGTTCCTGACGCGCAACGCACCGGTGCTGGAGCAGTTCCTGGTACTGACCGCGACCTTCTCCGTCTGCACCTTGCTGTCGCATACCTTTTATGTGCTGGTGGCGCGCGGCATGAAGCGCGGTTTTTCCGATGTCCGCCGCGTGCGGCTGTTCAACCGTATTTCCGGTGGCGCTTTTGTCGCCCTTGGCCTGGGCATGCTCCGGCTGCGCAGCAAGGCTGCCTGAGAGACGCCCGCTACCACTGCGCAGGCGAGGCGCCCAGGCGGCCCGCCGGACGCTCCCAGTGCATCGGTGCGCCCTGCACCATGACCGGCGGCTTGATGCGTAGCGCCGGTCCCCATGCGGTTTCCTCCACGGTGTTCGCCAGATCGGCAGGCGTTTCGGCTGCCAGCGCCGCTGCTTCGGCCTGCGTGGCGCTACCCGACACCAGCAGATGCGCGGTGCGCGCCAGCGATGCCCGCACTTCGCAGCCGGCGCCTGTGGCGATGCGCTGCGCCAGACCGCGCACTGCCGCTGCCGCCATCAGGTAGCCAGTCGCGTGATCGATCGCCTGCACGGGCAGCGGCCCGGGGCGGTCCAGCCCCGCGGCGCGCATGCCCGCATCGGCAATGCCGGTGCTCATCTGCACCAGGCTGTCGAAGCCGCGCCGGCCTGTCCACGGACCGCTCCATCCATACGCATCGAGCGACACGTCTACCAGTCCGGGATGGATCTCCCTGCGCCGCCGCGCGTCCAGGCCAAGACGCGCCAGAGCCTCGCGCCGGTAGCCGTGCACGAGTACGTCGGCCTGGCTTAGCAGCCGCTCAAGCACATGCCGGTCCGCCGCGTTTTTCAGGTCGAGCCGGGCACAACGCTTGCCGGGCAAGACTTCCGGAACCGTGCCGGGCTCTTCCCAGCCGGGCGGATCGATGCGGAGAACATCGGCGCCAAATCCGGCCAGGAAGCGGGTGGCGACGGGGCCGGCCAGGATCCGGGTCAGGTCCAGCACGCGAATGCCGCGCAAGGGGCGGTCCGGCGCAATGGCCCAGTCCGGCCGGCCCGCGGCGGCGCAGGTCGTCCAGTGCAAGAGCGGGTCGCTGTTGACGGCCCTTCCCTGCGGATGCGTGGCCCATTCCGCCAGCGTATGCATCGCTGCCGAACACCCGCCGTTGCCGACGATGGCGGTTTCCAGGGCGCTGGCTTCCCATTGCGCGACGGCCCGAGCGACCGCCGCCTTGTCGGCCGGCACGCCGAGCACCGCTAGGGCGGCGTCGCGGTGATGGGGGGCGTTGGTGTGCAGCCGGATCCAGCCGTCGGCCGCCCTGTAGTCGCCGGCCACGGCATCCCATTGCGGCGGCAGTTCCCAGCCTTGCGGCCGCAGCGAAGTGCCGAACCACAGCGATGCCAGCCGCTGGTCCGCCTCGACCCGCGGCATCCTTCCGTGCGCCAGGTGGATCAATCCGGCAACAGCGAGCCCGGCGGCGCCGACGGCCGCTGTGGCCAGGGCGGTGACCGGAAAGACCGACGGCAGGTTGCCCGTACCGGTCATGGCGACGTGCTCGGGCCAGGTGGCGTCACCGTGCATGCCCTGCCAGATCTCGCGCAGGAAGTTGGTGCCTGCTTTCGCTGTGTTCCGGGCCGATGGCGGGGAGTATTCGGGGTTTGGCATGGCGGCTCTCGCTTGTCGTTCGGTGGTGGGTCAGCGGCTAAGTGCCTTGCAGGATAGGCTTCTTGTTTTAATAGTCAATATTGATTATCTTAATCAACTAGTTGCTCCTTTCCACTTGGACCGCCATGTCCCGCTACCTGAGTTCCGCCGAAGCCGCCGCTGCGCTCGGCGTGTCCCGCCAGACGCTCTACGCCTATGTCAGCCGCGGCCTGCTGCACGCGCACGACGGGGAAACCCATCGCGAAAGCCGCTATCTCGCGGAGGACGTGGAGCGCCTGGCGGGCCAGCGCACGCGCGGCCGCAAGCCCCGCGAAGTGGCCAAGGCCACGTTGAACTGGGGTTTGCCGGTGCTGGAATCGCGGATCACGCTGATCGAGGACGGGCAGCTTTACTACCGAGGCAACGATGCCGTGGCGCTCGCCGCATCCGACACGGTGGAAGCAGTGGCGGCGCGGCTTTGGCAATGTCCTGTGGAGGCCGCCTTTGGCGCCGCGCCGCCACCGCCGCCGGCGCACCTCGCCGGGATGCAGGCGGCCTTCGCCGGCCAACGCTGCGAGGAGGCGCTGCTGCCCCTGTTCACCATCGCCAGCGAGGACGACCCCACCGCGCAGTGGCAGGCATCGCCGGAGCGGCTGGCCGCGGGCTGCGGCGTCCTGGTGCGGCTGCTGGCCGCCTGCCTGCTGGGCACGGCGCCCGCCAGCACCCCCGTGCACCGGCAGTGCGCCAGTGCCTGGCAGGTGGACGACGAGGGTGCGGCGCTGATCCGCATGGCGCTGGTGCTATGCGCCGACCATGAGCTGAACGCGTCGAGCTTCACGGCCCGCTGCGTGGCGTCCACCGGCGCCAGCCTGCGCGCTTCGGTCGTGGCTGGCCTGGCCGCGCTGACCGGCGGCCGGCACGGCGGTGCAACGGCGCGCGTGGAAGCACTCTGGGATGAGCTGGGCGACCTCCGGCCCGCCGCGAAGCTGCGCGAGCGGCTCGCCCGCGGCGAGGGCCTGCCGGGTTTTGGCCATCACCTCTATCCTGCTGGCGATATCCGGGCCATTGGCCTGCTGTCGCGGATACTCCCGCATCATCCCGAATGGCAGGCACTGATCGACGTCGCTTTTTCCCTGGTGGGGCAGCGGCCATCGATCGATTTCGCGCTGGTGGCGCTGCGCAGGCATCTGGGCCTTCCGCCCGGCGCGGCTTTCGGCCTGTTTGCGCTCGGGCGGTCGGTCGGCTGGATCGCGCACGGACTGGAGCAGCGCTCCGATGACGAGCTGATCCGGCCGCGTGCGGCCTATGTCGGCCCGCGTCCGGCTCCGGCGTGAACGCAGCCTCCTGTCAGGCGGCAAGCTCCGCCGCGCGCTGTTGCAAGCGCCGCACCGCCTCGCGCGCCTGCGCGCCAAGCTCCGCGATGTCGAGGCCCGGAATCGCGTCGTGCTCCGCCGCCAGGCGCCCGCCCACCAGCAGCGAGACGAACTTGCCGGGCTTGATCGCCAGCCTGACGCGTTCCTGCGCCACGGTGCCGTTGGGGTAGGTCTTCTCGACCTGGTTGGCGAGCAGCAGGGGCGCGCCGGCATCGCGGGCGATGCCGGACACGATGCCACCGGGGCCCGGGCCTGGGGTCGGCATGGCACTGCGAAAGAGGGCGCTCATGACGGTCTCCGTATTGAGCCTGTGCGGGGCTACCCGGTTCAGCCGCGTACCACGGGAATGCGGAACGCTTCCTTCTCACCGTGCTGCGTGAACAACGCCATCAGCATCTTGCGCATCAACAGGCCGGGCTTGTCGGACTCCATGTGGAATTCAACGCGGCGGCGCGTGTCGACGCAGGCGTCGTAGTCGGTGGCTTCCAGGATCTCGCGGTCCTCGCCGACGATGGGCGCATCCCAGTCGATCAGTTCCTGGGTCGAGCAGTCTTCCTCGCTGTCGTTGCGGTAGAGCCATTGCGACAGCATCACGCTCTTGTCGTCGATCGGCGTGGCGCAGTTGTAGATGATGTGGTGGCGCCCGCTGGCCGGATAGACGCAACCAAAGCGACGCGTGAAGGGCAGGTCCCAGCGGTTGAACATATGCCGGTGCGTGATCGGCTCGGTGGTGCCGGTAACGCGGTGGCCGGCCTCGATGTTGCGGATCGGCACCAGCGTCTCGGCCTCGAAGCCCCATTCGCGTGCCTGCAAGTTGTACTTCTCGGGCTTGGGCTGTTCGGACAGGCCAAAGTTGGCGCGGTGCACGAAGCTGAAGTGCGAGTTGTCGAAGGCGTTCTCCATCACGCGCAGCGGGCTGGTGTTCCATTTCTCGTAGAACTGGAAGATGCGGCGGTAAGCGGGATCGCCATCCTCGGGGAAATCGGGGATGGGCTGGAGCGGATCTTCCAGCGCTACCCACACGTAGCCATACTTTTCCTGCGCGTGATAGGCCTGCACCTTCGCGCCCGACGGGATGGCGTTATCCGGCGCCTGCGGAATCCGCACGCAGGCGCCGGCGCAGTTGTATTCCCAGCCGTGGTAGCCGCAGACGATGTCGCCGCGGTCGTTGACCCAGCCCTTGGAGAGACGGGCGGTGCGGTGGCAGCAACGGTCCTGCAGGGCAGCGGGCTTGCCGTCGGCACCTTTCCACACCACCAGGTTTTCGCCCAGCAGGGTGAAGGGCCTGGGGCCGTCGTCGAGCATGGTGATGGGCATCAGGGCGTACCAGAAGCGGCGCAGGACGGGTTGTTGAGTGACCAGCATTGCAGAATCCTTGTATGGGGGGTGATCTTTGATCTCGGACAGCGGTGCCGCGCAGTGCGTCACGGCATCAGGGCATGATCTTCAGGCGCGTCCTGGCGCCGGCCTTGCTGGCCAAGAACACTTCGGACGAGGCGTAGGCCTGCTGTGCCGATTGCGGGACGGCACCGGCGAGCGTGCGCGGTCCATGGCCATGCGCGGGCGCAACGCGAGCGGAGGAATTGCCGCGCAATGCGCCCGCGAAATGGACGCTATGGAACAAGGGCTTGAGGATGAGGGACATCGTGGGCGCTCTCTTTTCTCTCGTCCCGGCCTTGTGGCCGGATCCAAACGCCCGGATGTCTCGCCTGGCGAGGCAACTGGGCGTGCGACCAGATGGTCGCGAGAGCAATGTCCCACGCCGGTACGCGTCCGCCCGCTTGGGGAACGCGTCGGCGTTAACCGCTTCTACTCGACAGGTTGTTCAGCAAGAGCTGTGCCAACGTTCACAGCAGGAGAATGCACATGCTGGCTGGTGCCGCCGGATAGCCATGGTGCATGTTGGGTTGTACGCGGTGCGATTGATGCACCAGATCGGAGTGCGCCGCGCGCGGCCGCTGCTCAGCTGCCGGTGCTGTTCCTGACCAGCGCGCCGCAGCGGCCGACCATGGTGAGGCAGCAGGCGTTGCCTGACCAGTCGCCGCCGATGACCATGCCGTTGGGGCCGGCGATCAGGCGGCGCTGGCACTGGCCTGGCGTCTGCAATGGTTCGGGCGACGTGGGCGCGCGCGCATCGCGCGGGCCGCTGCCCGGCGCGCGAGCCGGCGGCACTTCCTCAGTCCACAGGTAAGCGGTGCCGCCCGGCACGGCCTGCACCGCCTGCGGGGGACCCCACTGGGCCTTGGCCTGCTCGATCGGCGCCGACTTCCAGGAAGCCAGCACGCGCTGCATGGCGGATTCTTCGGCGCTCGCGCAGCCGCCCAGGGCAATGGCGGCCAATGGTGTCAGCAGGAAACGAGGAGAGGCGGCGAGACGGCGGACAGCGGACATGGCGGCTCCAGAGGGGGCAACCCCCTCTGCGCAGACTATCCCAGCGCCCCGCCCCGCCGCAAGCAGCCCGGCGCCGCTTATGCGGGTTTGCCCACAGAAGGCGCCAGCACGATCTTGTCCGCGTCCGCGGACGGCTCATGCGGGTTGTCGCCGCCTCCGGCCTGGCCGAGATCCATGCCCCTGGTTTCCGGCAGCAGCAAGGCGGCGCCCATCACCATCATGTAGCCCACGCCGGCGACGATGGCGATGGCCAGCGGCAGCGAGGTACGGCCGGTGCTCAGCCATCCCACTGTCAGCGGGAAGAGCGAACCGATCACGCGCCCTATGTTGTATGACACCCCATAGCCCGTGGCGCGGATGTCGTTGGGATAAGACTCCGAGATGGTGGCGCCGATGCCGGCGAACACGCCCTGCATCAGCACGCCCAGCGGGAAACCCAGGAACAGCATCGACGTGTTCGAAACCGGGATCACCATGTAGACCAGCGCCATGACGAAGGCGCCCGCGGCAAAGGCGATGTAGGTCAGGCGGCGGCCCCAGCGGTCGGTGGCATAGGCGCCCGCCACATAACCCACCAGGGAGCCAAAGATGGTCATCGCCAGGTAGGAACTTGTGCCAAACACGGAAAGCCCGCGCTCGGTCTTGAGGAACGTTGGCAGCCAGGTGGCAATCGCATAGTAGGCGCCGAGCATGCCGCCCGACAACAGGCTGCACAACAGCGTCTTGCCCAGCAGCGGCCGGCGGCCCAGGCGCGCCAGTTGCTGCCATGCGGAAGGGGCATCGGCCGCACCGCCCGCGGCGCGTTCGGCCTGGCTCTTGATAAAGACCTCCGGCTCTTCCAGGTTGCGGCGCAGGTAGATCACCACCAGCGCCGGCAGGATGCCCAGGAAGAAACAGACGCGCCAGGCGGTTTCAGCCGGGAACAGGCTGAAGGTGATGGCGTAGGCAATCGCCGCCGCGCCCCAGCCGAAGGAATAGCTGCTGGCGGTGAAGCCGGAATACTTGCCGCGGTGCGCGGGGTTGCGGATCATCTCCGTCACCAGCACCATGCACAGAGAGGATTCGCCACCAAAGCCCAGGCCTTGCAGCATCCGGAAGACCAGCAACTGCTCGGGCGTGCTGGCCAGTCCGCACAGGAAGCAGGCCACGGCGAACACCACGATGGTCCAGCGCAGCACGCGCACCCGGCCGTAGCGGTCGGCCAGGATGCCCGCACCGATGGCGCCCACCAGCGAAGACACCAGGGTCCACGTGACGATGGCGCCGGCGGTCGACTTGCTCATGCCCCACTGGGTCAGCAGGGTCGAAATCAGGAAGGAGTAGATCATGAAGTCGAACACGTCGACCGCATGACCGAGGAACGCGCCGTAAAAGCCCTTGCGCTCCATTGTCGATAAATCCTTGAACCAGGCGAACATGATCTCTCCTTCGAATCGTTTCGAATTGGGGGGCGGTGCGTTGGTTTTGTTATCGCGCCGGGGCGCGTGGCACCTTGAGGGACTGGACCGGCGGTGGCCGGAAGGCAAAACCCGCTGCTTCGAGCAACTGGGCAAAACGCAGCGAGGTCAGGTCGGCGAAGCGTCCGGCGACGATCTGCACCCCCACCGGCAGGCCGCCGCGGCCCGGGCCGACCGGTGCCACCGTCGAGGGCAGGCCGCACAGGCCGGAGTGCCCGGCCCAGAACAACTGGCTGGTGAGCGGTTGCGCCCGGCCGTTGACCTGAAGCGTGCGCTGCCACGGCTCGCCCGTCTCGTCCAGGGCAAAGGCCGTAGTGGCGGCGGCCGGACAAAGCAGCACGTCCACCTCGCCAAAGAAACGTTGCCAGGACTGCGCGAAGGTGGCCCGAGCCTGCTGCAGCTGAAGCCATTGCCGATGCCGGATGCCGGCGCCCGTGAATTGCAGCGTCGCATAGCTATGGTCTTCGGGCGCGGCGCCGGCGGCATGGGCCAGCGCGGTGTCGAAGCTGGTGTCATCCATATGGATCGACGTCGTCGCCCGCAGCATCAGTACATAGGTGTGCCACAGGGCTGCGGCATCGAAGTCCGGGCGGGCATTCCACCGTACCTGCGCGCCCTGGCTCTCCAGCCAGCGTCCCAGCCTTTCGATCTCGTCGCTGACTTCCGTGTCGGCCTCGCAAAGCGGATGGCTGGATAGCACGGCGACGCGGAAGTCGGCCAGCGTGTGCTTGTCACAGGGCGGCAACGCCAGGCGATAGGCCAGTGCGTCGCTGCCGTCCGGCCCCGCGAGTGCGTGCAGCAGAAGTTCGAGATCCCGCGCGCTGCGCGCGACCGGGCCCGCCACGTTGATCTCCTGCTCGCCATAGCCGTGGCCGATGCCGTGGCCGCGTAGCGGCACCAGCCCGTGGCTGCTCTTGTGGGAGAACACGCCGCAGTAATGCGCCGGGTTGCGCAGCGAGGAGCCGATGTCGGAGCCCACGTCGAAGAAGCTCATGCCAGCGCAGACCGCCGCGGCGCTGCCGCCGGACGAGCCACCAGGGGTGCGGCCCGGATCATGCGGGTTGCGGGTGGTGCCGTAGACGGCGTTGTAGCTTTGCCAGTCGCGCAGCCCGATCGGCACATTGGTCTTGCCCAGCAGTACGGCGCCGGCCGCGCGCAAACGCTCGACGACAGCCGAGTCGCTGGCCGCGATGTTGCCGCGCTGGGCCGGGCTGCCGCATGTGGTGGGCCAGCCTGCTACGTCGAAGGACTCCTTGATGGAGAAGGGGATGCCGTCCAGATCGCCAAGCGGCGCCCCACGGCGGCGGCGCTCGTCGCTGGCCTTGGCCGCGGCGCGGGCGTTGGGGAAATCCGCCAGGATGATGGCGTTGATCTCGTGGTGCGAGGCGGTGTAGGCGGCTTCGCACCAGTTCACCAGGTCTTGCGCGCTGGCATGGCCTTTGGCCAGTAGCTCGGCGGCTTCCCACAAGGGCAGGAAACACCCTTCTGGCTGCTGGACATCGGTCGTTGGAATATCTTGCCGCGTCACGCTGGCGCTCCGTCTTGTGGGGTCCCTTGCCAACGAGGCACGGGATTGGGGGCTGTCGGAATTTCGCGAATTCGGTATACTATATTCATCTATTTGCCGAGGGCAAGGCAAATATTCAGGCGGTCACAGATCGCCGCTTTCTGGTGCAATGCAACAGAAAATGGCACAAATTCAGGGTTGTAAAGCGAGTTTGTACGGAGGGTACGCACCTGGATGGGGCGTATTTTTTACGATATTGGTATACCGTTTTGGCCTGGGCGGTTTGAGGATGGCCGGCCCGGAGCACTACCGCTGTTCGAGCAACGCCTTCAATGCGGCAAGATCGCGCCGGACCCACTCCGCGTCCGCTTGCAGTTGGGCATCGCTGACGCCCGGACTGCGCAGCAAGGTGAACAGCAGGGTGGTCCCCCCGCCATTGGCAATCACGCGCATCGGGATATAGATTTCCTCGCCCTGCGCCGGCTGCACATAGTGGTCGGCGACGCCATAGGGGTTGGGGGGCGTGAACCGGACCTGCATCGGGCCTTGGGGCGTGAGCGTTGACCAGCTGCCATCCGCCTGCTGCGACAGTTCCCCTAGCCCGCTGGCCCAGCGGGGATAGTTTTCGGGGACCGCGAGGAAGGCGGAGACGGTGGCGGCAGGCAGATCGATATCGATGCCGAGGCTGAGATAGTCGCTTTGCTTGGCCATGGTCTCGCTCCGCCTTGGGATACTGCTAGTGCTCGAAGAAGGACAGGGTTTGCTGGTCCGGGCTGGATGGCCGGTGCCGGCGTGTGCCGGTTGGGGATGCGGGGGCTGTTCGCTGCGTTTCGCGCCGCGGCATCGAGGGCGCCTGAAGCTCGAATTGCCGGACGTTTTCCAGCGGCACGGCGCTGGCCAGCAAAGCCGCCAGCCTCGGCGCCAGGATCTGGTAAGTGTCCAGGTCGAAGCGTGCGGGCGCGCACAACAGGCCGGCTGCTTCATCCAGCGTGGACACGGTGCCCAGGTAGCACCAGTCCTCGAGCACATGCCACCACGCCTTGGCGCCATCCTGCTCGCGCCACGCCACGGCACCCGCGAAAGGCCAGGGCCGCAGCGACAGGTCCGCCAGGGCCGCCACGGCACGTTCGCGGTGCGACGCCAGCGATTCGTCGCCCGTGCACGCCCCCAGGCAACGGTGCAACTGGCGGGCGAAGCAGGGCAGGCCCCGCCGCACTGTCTTTTCCAGGGCGAGCGCGGCTTGGCAGAGCTGATGGGTTTGCGCCAGTTCGGCCAGGCGCGCCTCGGCGCTCGCCCGGCTGGGAAAGGCGCCATATAAGTTAGGGTGGCGGCTGAAATCCGTGTCGCGATCCGAGCGCAGCATAGGCGCGCTCAGCCCGGGCGCCAGTTCCCAGGAAAACAACCCCGCAGTCTGCCGCAGCATCTGATTGTGCAGCGGTTGCAGCGTCTTGATCAGGTGCGCTTCCAGCAGCAGTGCTCCCGCTTCGCCACCGGTCTCCCGCCACTCGACCCGGCGTACGGCGCGCGCCAGCCGCATTTCCAGGGCGGCGCGATGATCGCCGGAAAAGTGCGCACCGATGCGCTGGCGCAGGTGGATGCTCTTCCCTATATAGAGAGGCATATCCTGGTCGCCGTAGAAGAGATACACACCGGCGGTATCGGGCACGTCATCCAGGGCGGTTTCCTCCAGGCCGGCGGGCAGGCTTGCGCGCTTGACCAGGGACCGCACCGCCGATTCGACCAGATCGACCGTATAGAGCTCGTGGATCTTCTGCCAGAACTGCCACAGCAGTTCGGCATCGGCCAGGGCCCGGTGCCGGCCCTTGGGCTGCAATTCGAACCGGGCGATCAAGGCATCCAGGCCGTGCCGCGCCACCGAGGGAAACAGCGAGCGAGAGAGGCGCACAGTGCACAATACGTCGGCGCGGAACGTCACGCCAACGCGGCGGAATTCATTCTTGAGAAAGCCATAGTCGAAGCGTGCGTTATGGGCGACGAAGAGCTTGCCCTGCAGCCGCTCCGCCAGGCTCTCCGCCAGCGACTCGAAGCTTGGCTTGCCGCGCACCATGGCGTCGGTGATACCCGTCAGTTGCTGGATGAAGGGTGGGATGCCGATCCCGGGATCGACCAGGGTATCCCATTCGGCAATACCGTCCGGCCCCACTTCCACCACGCCGATCTCGGTGATGCGGTCCCGGGTGCCGTCGGCGCCGGTTGTTTCCAGGTCGACAAAGACGATGGGGCGGGAGAGTGCGCCGGCCAGCGCTTGCGCATCCAGGTGCCGGGGCGTGTTGGCCGGCTGGCGCGAGGACTGGTAGATGGAGAGGTCAGGCATCCGTTGATTCTAATAGATAGCAGCCACGCGGAAGCTGCCCTGCGCCAGGGCTCGGCGGCCGACTTCATCACCGCGTCACAAACCGCTCTGAAGAAATTTCAGAAAACGCTTGCCATGGCCGAGGGG
>NZ_JFJV02000035.1:0-80 GCF_000611145.1 Cupriavidus sp. SK-3
CGCAGAGCTTACGCTCCGGGACCTCACTTCCTTACTTCACATGCCCCTCTACTAGCGAGCGCTTGACGGCGGTGTACTCT
>NZ_JFJV02000035.1:167-69995 GCF_000611145.1 Cupriavidus sp. SK-3
AACGTCTATGCAACATACTCCGTTGCATAGCCACCCGCCTCTCCATGGAGGGGCGTTTACAGAGAACTCGCCCAAAGGCGAGCGTCCCCGCCCTTGGGCAATGGCTGGAAATCCATCCAGCAAAAAGCAAGCTGCAAATCCGGCCGGTGTTCTGGCCTTCCTCGCAACGTTCTAGACTCCCCCTGGCTGTTCGGCCCGGTTCGTCTAAGCAAGAAATGGTTGGGATTGGACAGTTCAGGCGGAAACCTTCCCCTTGTCCCAACAAGGTCGATGCTCCTTACGTTGGAGCTGCCCGGACACGATAGTGCGTGTCGCACAGGATCGCCGCATTATAGCAAGCAGGGCGCTGCCAGCCGCCCCGGTTCGCACGGGAAGGCCCGGCCACGCGGAATCATTTATGCTGTGCCCGGTCTGAATGCTGTCGCGCGGAACGCGCGGCCGACGTGGGCGGCACTTTCCGCCCTCCCCGCGCTGGCTGTGCCGACTGCGCCATTTCCCTTCCCCGATCCCTCCATGCAACGACGCAACTTCCTTGGCACCGGCGCGGCAGCGCTGCTGGCGGCCTGCTCCTTTGGCCCGAAACCGGGCGCACTCACCGCAGCGCCGGACACCCCGGCCACGCCGCCCATGGCGCCGCCTCGCCCGATCAAGATCGGCCTTGCGCTCGGCGGCGGCGCCGCACGCGGCTTCGCCCACATTGGGGTGATCAAGGCGCTTGAAGCGCAGGGCATCCATCCGGACTTCGTCACCGGCACCAGCGCCGGCGCGGTGGTCGCGGCGCTCTACGCGTCGGGAATGAACGGATTCCAGCTCAACAGGGTGGCGCTGACGATGGACGAAGCCACCATCGCCGACTGGGCCCTACCCTTCGGCACCCGCTTCGGCGGCTGGCTCAAGGGCGAAGCGCTGCAGAACTATGTGAACCGGCTGGTCGCCAATCGCCCGATCGAGTCCATGAAGCTGCCACTGGGCATCGTCGCCACCAACCTCAAGACCGGCCAGGGCATCTTGTTCCGGCGCGGCAACACCGGCCAGGCGGTACGGGCGTCGAGCAGCGTACCGGGCGTGTTCCAGCCGGTCTCGATCCAGGGGCATGACTATGTGGACGGCGGGCTGGTCGAACCCGTACCGGTCGATTCCGCACGCACCATGGGCGCTGACTTCGTGATAGCCGTGAACATCTCCGCCGAGCCCTCCAGCCAGAAGAACGGCGGCCAGAGCGGCGTATTGCTGCAGACCACGGCCATCATGGGGCAGTCGATCAGCAAGATGGCCCTGGCACATGCCGATGTGGTAATCCGCCCCGACCTGCCGGACATGGGTGGCAGCGACTTCGCCTCGCGCAACCGCGCCATCCTGGCTGGCGAGCAAGCGGCCTCCGCGGTCATGGCGAGCCTGCGCGACAAGCTTGCCCTGGCGCGCTCGCGGCCCGCCGGAACGGTGGCCGCGCAATAACGGCCGCGGGAGCACATGCCGCCGGGAGGCGGCGACAACGAAAAAAGGACTGCGAGGCAGTCCTTTTTTCGTTGTGACACGCACGGACAGGGCCCGCCTGCGCCTCAGCCGCCGTAGAGCGAACGACCGCCTGCGTTGGGATCGAAACGCTTGAGCGTCTCGACCATATTGCCCAGGTTGCTGGCGCTGCCGCTGTCCTGCGGCATATCGTCGATACGGCGCGCGCCGTTGTAGCGCGTCACCCAGTACGAGGCGCGCATGTCATCGACACGAATCTTGCTGCCGGTGGACGGGGCATGTACGAACTTGTTGTCGCCAATGTAGATGCCAACGTGCGAGAAGGTATGGCGCATGGTGTTGAAGAACACCAGGTCGCCGGGACGCAGGTCGCTGGTTGCCACGGTGGTGCCGACCTGGCTCATCTCGACCGAGCGGCGCGGCAGCATGAAGCCAAAGGTATCGTTGAAGACGTAGCGGACAAAACCGCTGCAGTCGAGGCCCGATTCCGGGCTGTTGCCGCCGAAGCGGTAACGCACGCCGATCAGCCCGAGGGCATTCATGACCAGGTCGCCGGCCTTGCTGGCCACATGGCTGGTCGAGTTCATGACCGAAGACAGCAAGCCGCGCTTGCCTTCCGGATGCGGCTCCGCGCTGAGTTCGGTACGTGCGTCGATGCGGGCGTCGGGATCCTTGAAGACCGTGTCAGCCAGCACTCCATTCGATAGAGTGGCACCGCAGGCAATGGCTATTCCTACGGCGGCGCGCGCCAGGGAATGAAGCACCGTTCGCTGCATTGGTTCTCCTGATGAATCGTTCTTGTCCGGGCCCGGGCAAACACACCGGGGCGGGCCTGAAATCAATGAAGTGGATCGCACGCAAAAAGCGCGCCAAGTGACGCAAGCCACCCGCGCTGCGCATAAGCGACGCGCGAACCACCCGTAAAATTAGTTCTCGCCGGATGGTATAAGGTTGTCATCCACATGTCAAAGTTCGTTACAAAATTCAGATAAAGTGCTTTGTAATCAAGGCTATACAACGGAAGTCGCAGATGCTTTCTCGGTTTGATTATGTCAGCGGCAGGTCAATCGGGTGACACCCTGAGTTCGGCCGCACCAACTTGCTGCGGAATCGGGTCGCCTGCACCAATTTCGGCCGCGATCATGAGCTTGCGGGTGTATGCGTGCTGCGGGTCACCTAGCACAACCTCGGTTTCTCCCGCCTCCACCACCTCGCCGGACTTCATCACGATGACCCGGTGCGCCATGGCGCGGATCACGGCCAGGTCATGACTGATAAAGAGATAGCTCAGGTTGTACTTGCGCTGCAGTTGCGTCAGCAGCGCCAGCACCTGCTGCTGGATGGAGACATCGAGCGCGGACGTCGGCTCATCGAGCACCAGCACCTGCGGCTTGAGGATCAGCACGCGCGCGATCGCCACGCGCTGGCGCTGGCCGCCGGAAAACTCATGGGGATACCGCCCCAGGGCCGTGCGGTCCATGCCCACCTCGCGCAGCGCCTCGGTAACGCGTTGCCGCATGGCGTCACGCGAAAGGCCCGGCTGGTGCAGTGCCAGGCCCTCCCCCACGATCTGCTCGATGGTCATGCGCGGCGAGAGCGAACCGAACGGGTCCTGGAACACCACCTGCAAGCGCGAGCGCAAAACGCTACGCTCGCGCCGCGAGACTTCGTTCAGGTTGCGGCCCAGGAACTGGATTTCGCCGGCACTACGGCGCTGCAGGTTCAGCACGGCGTGAGCCAGCGTGGTCTTGCCGGAGCCCGATTCGCCCACGATGCCGATCGTCTCACCCTCGCGCAGCGAAAAATCCACGCCCTTGACCGCGGCAAACTGATCCCGGCCGAACCAGCCAGCCAGCCCGCTGCGCTTGCGCGCATAGTTCACGCACAAGCCGCGCGCTTCCAGCAGTACCGGCGCCAGCGGCACCAACGGCAGCACCTCGCGGCGCGGCCGGCTGTCGATCAGCTTGCGGGTATAGGGATGCTGGGGCGCGGCGAAAACGCTGGTGGTTTCGCCCACCTCCACCAGCACGCCCTTCTCCATCACGCCCACGCGCTGGGCGAAAGCCCGCACCAGGTTGAGGTCGTGCGTGATCAGCATGACGGCCATGCCGAACTCAGCCTGCAGATCGCGCAGCAACTCGAGGATCTGCACGCGGATGGTGACGTCGAGGGCAGTGGTAGGCTCGTCGGCCAGCAGCAGCTTGGGCCGGCAGGCCAGCGCCATGGCGATCATCGCGCGCTGGCGCTGGCCGCCCGATAGCTGGTGTGGAAAGCTGTCGAACCGGTGCGCCGCATCACTGATGCCAGTGCGCTCGAGCAATGCGATGGCGCGCTCGCGCGCAGAGCGCCGGTCCAGGCCCTCATGCAGCGCCAGCGTCTCCACGATCTGGTTGCCGATCGTGTAGAGCGGGTTGAGCGCAGTCATCGGTTCCTGGAAGATCATGGCGATGTCGGCACCACGAATGCCCCGCATCTCGCGCTCCGAGACCTTGAGCAGGTCGCGGCCCTCGAAACGCACCGCGCCCTGGTAACGCGCGTCCTCCACCAGGCGCAGCATGGCAAGCGCGGTAACCGTCTTGCCCGAGCCGGATTCGCCCACCAGCGCGAAGCGTTCGCCCGCACGCAAGTCAAAGCTGACATCGCGCACCGCGCGGGTGGCATCGTCGCCATGGCCGAACGTGACCGACAGGCGCTCGATGCACATTAGCGGGCCGCCAGCGCCCTCCCTGGCTTGCACCGCTTGCACACCATTTACGGTGCTGGCTTGCGACAGCGCGCTCATGGCGTCACCTCGGCCGCGGGCGAACCTTCCGGCGCCTTCGGCTCGACCCGTCCGCGTAGCTGGGCCAGGCCCAGGCGCGTATCGAAGGCATCGCGCAGCGCGTCGCCCATGAAGGTCAGCAGCAGCAGGGTCACCACCAGCACGGCGAAGGTCGACAAGGAAATCCACCAGGCATCGAGGTTGGCCTTGCCCTGCGCCAGCAACTCGCCCAGGCTAGGGGTGGTGGGCGGCACGCCCAGGCCAAGGAAGTCGAGGCTGGTCAGGGCCAGGATGGCGGCGCTCATGCGGAATGGCAGGAAGGTGATGACGGGCGTCAGGCTGTTGGGCAGGATGTGGCGCCACATGATCTGTACGTTGGAGAGTCCGAGCGCCCGTGCCGCCTTGACGTAATCGAGCGAGCGATTGCGGTAGAACTCGGCGCGCACGTAGTCGGACAAACCCATCCAGCCGAACAGCGAGAGCAGGATGATCAGCAGCGCCAGGCTTGGCGTGAAGATCGAGGCGAAGATGATCAGCAGATAGAGCTCGGGCATCGAGCTCCAGATCTCGATGGCGCGCTGCGAGAACAGGTCGAAGCGCCCGCCGAAGAAGCCCATCAGGGCGCCCGTCAGGGTGCCGATCACCACGCCGATCAGGGTCAGGGCCAGGCTGAACAGCACTGAGACGCGAAAACCGTAGAGCAGCCGTGCCAGCACGTCGCGCCCGCGGTCATCGGTACCCAGCCAGTTCTCCGCCGAAGGCGGCGCCGGATTGGGTTCCTTGGAGAAATAGTTGATCGAATCGTACGAATAGCGGTTGGGCGGAAAAATCGCGAAATTGCCATTGCTGGTGATGCGGTCGCGGATAAAGGGATCGAGGTAGTCCGCCCTGGTAGGAAAGTCTCCGTCGAAGGTGTTCTCGGCGTAGGTCTTCACGATGGGGAAATACCATTCGCCTTTGTACTTCACCACCAGCGGCCTGTCGCTCGACAAGGTCTCGGCAACCAGGCTGAGCAGGAAGATGGCAACAAAGAGGATCAGGCTCCAGTAGCCGAGGCGGTTGCGACGAAACCGCTGCCAGGCTCGCTGGCGCGGCGAGGGTGAATGCGGCAGCCCGTTGGGGAGCGTGCGCGAGCGGAATTTCATCGGTGCACTGCCTCGAAGTGGATGCGCGGGTCGACCATCACATAGCAGACATCGGAAATCAGCCGGGTCACCAGGCCGATCAGGGTGAACAGGTAGAGCGTGCCCAGCACGACCGGGTAATCGCGCCGCAGCACCGCCTCATACGACAGCAGGCCGAGTCCGTCGAGCGAGAACAGCGTTTCGATCAGCAGGGAGCCCGTGAAGAAAGCACCGATAAAGGCCGCCGGGAAACCGGTCACAAGCGGGATCAGCGCGTTGCGGAAGACGTGCTTCCACAGCACGCGCCGCTCCGCCAGGCCCTTGGCGCGGGCGGTCAGCACGTATTGCTTGCGAATCTCTTCGAGGAAAGCGTTCTTGGTCAGCATGGTAACCACGGCAAAACTGCCCACCACCGATGCGGTGATCGGCAGCACCAGATGCCAAAGGTAGTCCATTACCTTGCCCATCAGCGAGAGCTGCTCCCAGTTGTCCGACGTGAGCCCGCGCAGCGGGAACCACTGCACGAAAGTGCCGCCCCCGAACAGCACCAGCAGCAACACACCCAGCACGAAGCCGGGAATGGCATAGCCCACCAGCACCACCATGCTGGTCACCACATCGAAGCGGCTGCCTGCCCGGATCGCCTTGGAGATACCGAGCGGCACCGATATCAGGTAGGTCAGGAAGAAGGTCCATAGACCCAGGCTGACGGAGACCGGCATCTTCGACTTCACCAGCTCCCACACGCTGCGGTGCTGGAAATAGCTCTGCCCCAGGTCGAACTGGGCGAAGCGCTTGAGCATCATGAAGTAGCGCTCCAGCGGCGGCTTGTCGAAACCGTACAGGGCCTGGATCTCCTTGATCTTCTCGGGGTCCACGCCGCGCCGGCCGCGGTATTCCGCGCCCCCGCCGCTGGCCTCGCCGCCACCGCCTCCCCTGCCCTTGAGCTCGAGCATCATCTGCTCGACCGGTCCTCCCGGCACGAACTGGATCACCGCGAAGGTCAGGGTGATGACGCCGATCAGGGTCGGGATCATCAGCAATACGCGCTTGAGCAGATAGGCGAGCATCTAGTTTCCTTGTCGCGCTTATTGAGCGGCCGGCTTGGTGTCGGCACGCCACCAGTCGCTCAGTATCCAGCCTTCGGCCGTGTAGTAGTACGGCAAGCGCTGCGGATAGACCAGCTCTTTCCGATATGACACCCGGTGCGAGGCGCTATACCAGTTGGGGACGATGTAGTAGCCGTGCATCAGCACGCGGTCCAGCGCGCGCCCGGCGTTGACCAGTTCGTCGCGCGTATGGGCATGCAGGACATTGTCCACCAACCGGTCGATGGCAGGCGATTTCAGGCCGAACAGATTATCGGAACCGGGCGTGCCTGCGGCTTCGCTGTTGAAGCGGTCGCGCAGTTCATTGCCGGGGCTCTGCGAATCCGGGAAGCGGATCGACACCATGTCGAAGTCGAAGTCCTCCAGCCGCTTCTGGTATAGCGCGAAATCGGTGGTGCGCTGGTTCACCTCCATGCCCAACTTTTCCAGGTTGCGCACATAAGTGGTGATGACGCGGCTCATGGCGCCGCCGTCATCCAGGAACTCGAAGACGAAAGGTTCACCCTTGGCATTGCGCAGCGCACCATCCGTGTAGGTCCAGCCCGCCTGCGCCAGCAACCTGCGCGCCTCGCGCAGGTTGTCCCGCAGGGAGCGCGGCGGATTGGTGGTGGGCATCGGCACGACAGGCCCGAATACCTCCGGCGCCAACTGTGTGCGCAGCGGCTCCAGCAGCGCCAGCTCGCCGGGCCCCGGCCGGCCATCGAAGGTGGCACTGGCTGCCAGTTCGCTGTTGGAGAACCAGCTATCGAGACGCCGGTAGGCGCCGTAGAAGAGCTGGCGGTTCAGCCACTCGAAGTCCAGCGCCAGGATCATGGCCTGCCTGACCCGCACGTCCTGGAACACCGGCTTGCGCATATTCATGACGAAGCCCTGCATGCCGGCTCCGTTGCGATGCGGAAAATCGGTCTTTACCAACTCGCCGTTGCTAAAGCGCTTGCCTTCATAGCTCTTCGCCCAGCTCTTGGCCTTGTACTCGACGATGGCGTCGAACTCGCCGGCCTTGAAGGCTTCCAGCTTGGCGGTCTCGTCCTTGTAGAGGCGGTAGACCACGCGATCGAAGTTAAAGGTGCCGCGCCGCACCGCCAGGTCCTTGCCCCAATAGGCTGGATTGCGCTTGAAACTGATGCCGCGTCCGGCATCGTAGCGCTCGATCAGGTAGGGCCCGCTGGCCACGGGATCCTCGAAGGTCAGCTTGTCGAACGGTACCGTGGCGGTCCACTTCTTCGAAAAGACCGGCAGCGAACCGACAATCAGCGGCAACTCGACGTTGCGCTGCTTGAAATCGAAGCGCACCGTGTGCGGATCCACCACAGTGACGGCTTTCACATCGGTGCACATGCTGCGGTAGCCAGGGCTGGATGCCTTGCTCATCAGCATGTCGTAGGAATACTTGACGTCGCTGGCCAGCACCGGATCGCCGTTGCTGAAGCGCGCCTGCGGCCGAATGTGAAAGGAGACGGACAACTCGTCCGGCGCCACGGTCACGTCATCGGCCAGCAAGCCATAGGCGCTGGCGGTTTCGTCGGCGCTGGCGATCAGCAGGGATTCGAACATCAGCGAATTCACGCCGGGGGCGGAGGTACCCTTGAGCGTAAACGGGTTGAACTTGTCGAAGCTGGTGCGGCGGTCCGGATTCGCGAGCGTCAGCGTGCCGCCGCGTGGCGCGTCCGGATTGACGTAATCGAAATGGGTGAAGTCGGCGGGATACTTGAGGCCGCCATACTGAGCGAAACCATGGGCCGCGCCAGCGGATAAGGGAAAACCCGCGGCACACAGGGCTACTAGTCCACAGCCCAGCGCCGCAATCGTGCGGAAGCGCTGCCATGCCGCCTGAAGCGGTCTACGTGCGCGAATATACATCCGGTTGGGGTCCTCCACCTGAATCGGATTCGTCCGCGGCCGTCTGCGGCGCGGTCAAGTTATGAGACAATTTTACATGGGTTCGGCCGGCGTTCAGCCATCCGGACATTCCAGTACGCGGCACCGCTAGTTTGCCGGTCGTCAGCCTGCTGCCAAGCAGCCACCGCGGCGCGCGCTGCAACCCGGACGCGATTGCACGAACCGTGCCCGTCCACCCCGAACAATCATTGGAGAAGTTATGGGATTTCTCGCAGGTAAGCGAATCCTGATTACCGGCCTGCTGTCCAACCGCTCGATTGCCTATGGCATCGCATCGGCCTGCAAGCGCGAAGGCGCGGAACTCGCCTTTACTTATGTCGGCGAGCGTTTCAAGGACCGCATCAACGATTTTGCCAAGGAGTTTGGCAGCAGTCTGGTGTTCGAATGCGATGTCGGCAGCGACGAGCAAATCGCCGCCACCTTCGCCGCACTGGGCCAGAGCTGGGACAAGCTCGACGGGCTGGTGCACTCGATCGGCTTCGCACCGCGCGAAGCGATCGCCGGCGACTTCCTCGAGGGCCTCTCGCGCGAATCCTTCCGCGTTGCGCACGACATTTCCGCCTACAGCTTCCCGGCGCTGGCCAAGGCCGCACTGCCCATGCTGTCGGACAAGGCCTCGCTGCTGACGCTGACCTATCTGGGCGCGGAGCGCGTGGTGCCGAACTACAACACCATGGGCCTGGCCAAAGCCTCGCTGGAAGCCAGCGTGCGCTACCTGGCCGCCTCGGTAGGCCCGCGCGGCATCCGTGCCAACGGCATCTCGGCAGGCCCGATCAAGACCCTGGCTGCCTCCGGCATCAAGGGCTTCGGCAAGCTGCTGGGCCATATCGAGGAAGCAGCGCCGCTGCGCCGCAATGTGACCATCGACGAGGTCGGCAACGTGGCCGCATTCCTGCTGTCCGACCTGGCCAGCGGTGTAACCGGCGAGATCACCTATGTCGACGCCGGCTTCAACACGGTGGGCGCGAGCCTGCCCGAAGAAGCGTAATCCGGGTGCGGCCGCCTGGGCGGCCGGCCATCGCAAAAAGGGGGCGCCCGGCTTTGGCCGGCGCCCCTTTTTAGTGCCTGCGGCGAGCTGGCACCGGGACCACCGCGCATGGCACGCGCCAACTAATCGGGGCCCGGCGCGGGCAGGAGACCCGAGCGCAGATAAGCAATGATCGGTGCCCAGAAAGCATCCTGACGCTCCGGTTCGGTCGCCGCATCGTGCGGCAGCGCCGGCAACGCCACCAGTCGCCGCGCCCCCGCGGCGGCACGCTCCAGCCGCTCGGCATGCGCGAAGGGAATCACCTCATCCGCGCGGCTGTGCACAAGCAGCAGCGGCAACTGCAAATGATGCAAGTGCATCTCGTTGTCCCACGGCTCGGGCAGCAGCCGCGCCAACCACGCCGGCACCCGCCCTGTCACCACCGCCGCCTCGCGCGCGGACGTGAATCCGGCGGCAATCACCAGGCCATCCGGTGCCGGGCGCAATGTGGATATCACATCAAGCAGCACCGCTGAGCCTAGCGAAAATCCCATCACATAGCGCCGGGACGACAACGGCGTAGCGGCGAGGAACTGCCCGTAAGCGGCCACGCCGTCTTCATGCAGGTTGACAACGCCGGGCTTGCCATCGCTGGCGCCGTAGCCGCTGTAGTCGAACACACAGGAAGAAATGCCGTTACGGTAAAGCAGCACCTGGGCGCTGGCCCAGTCGGACAGGTTCTCCTCGTCGCCGTGATAGATCAGCACGGCAGGCGCCTCGGCTGCCTGCGCCAATACGCAAGAGCCGCGCAACGTGCGCGCCCCGCTGGAAAAAGCGAACTGGCGTGACGGGGCGCCCAGGCGGTCGGGGGTCACGGCATCGGCTGAGCCGGCCTGCTTGGGTTCGAACGCATCACGTTCAACGGCCAGGAACAAGGCATGGCGGGCAGCAGCAGCCAGCAACAACAGGCAGGCGCCGCCGGCCAGCCATTGACGCAGTTTCCTGGCACTGCCTGCCGGGGACTTTGCCATGGGGACACCTCGGGCAACGAGACCGTGGCCAAAACCGCGGCTCAACCCTGGAATCTTAATCCGGACTTGTGGGGAATGCGGGAGAAGATGGCCCGCCCTACACGATTCGAACGTGTGACCGCTCGCTTAGAAGGCGAGTGCTCTATCCAACTGAGCTAAGGGCGGATACGTGGAAACTGCTGAAGACTACCGATACGAAGCCCGGTATTCTACCTCAGAGCCGCAGCCTATCCTACCGCCCCGACGCGGCGCGCCGCACAGGCAATCGTCACGATGCCTGCGAAATCCGCATGCGCGGTGTCTTTGCCATGCCGGCAATTCGCTCGACAGGCTGCGTGGAAACGCAATTCCGACCCATTGTCTTGGCGTCGTAGAGGGCATTGTCGGCTCGGCGCATCAGCGCATCCGCGCCCTCTCCCGGCAGCCGCTCGGCCATGCCGACGCTGACCGTGTAGGAGATCGCATCGGGCTCGGACGGGCATGGCGTTGCGCGCACCAGCATATTCAACCGCAAGCTGATCGCCCGCCCCTGGTCCAGTGACGCGTCCGGCATCACGATGCCGAATTCTTCCCCCCCCAGCCGGCCGACGAAATCGCCCGTGCGCACCGACTTGCGCAGCAACCCGCTGAAGTGGCGCAGCACGCTGTCGCCGGCGAGGTGGCCGTAGAGATCGTTGATGGCCTTGAAGTGATCAAGATCGATGAAGGCCACGGTCAAAGGACGTTGCAGGCGGTCCGCCTGCTTGCAGGCATCCTCCAGCGCCTCCCAGTAAGCGCCGCGCGTCAGCACATCGGTAAGATCGTCATAACTGGCGCGATGCTCGAGCCGGCGGCGCAGGCTGTCGTGCGCCATCAGCGCGAAGCTGACCGACAAGCTGACGATGCCGAAGGCGTGCAGGAGGGTGAACGTTTCTTCGGGTGGCCCCTTCGCCAGCCAGGCGAGCCCGGCAGGAAGCAGGGCCAGCTCGGCAGGAAGCAGGGCCAGGTCGGCTGCCTGATAGACGCCCATACCCGCGCAGGCGAGTGCGATCAACCCAAGCGACAGCGCCGCCAGCCGCCCGGTGCCGCGCTTGGCCGGCACTTGCTCCGCCACGACGCGCAGCAACGCGAGCGGAAGATAGATGTTGGCCAGGGCGAAGAGCAGCGCCGGCCCCGACGGCGGCGCCCCCGACCAATCGAAGTAGACCGCACCGGCCAGCACCGCAAGATTCAGCAGGCAGAGTGCGCCCGCGCGCCCACGCCTGCCGAAGAAGCAGCGCGTGCCGTACACCATCAAGGACAGCGCCGCGGTCATGACCATGTCCGCCAGATTGAGCGTCCGCCATTCCGGCAGATAGTCATGCGCGGCAAGCAAGACCGTGGCGGCCGTTACCAACAGGTCGCCAACCACCCAGGAATTCAATCCTGCCCGGCCCATACCCGGCGTGCGCTGCAAGACGGCGAATACCACTGCCATCTGCAACCCGAATAGGCCCGCGACGAGCATACTAACTTGCGACTGAAACATGATTTCCCCGTCCAACTTGGCAGGTGGCGTTCCATCACGCCACCTTGCGCCCCAGGACCCGCGCGGACCCAAGGTTTTCGCCATTCATTCTTTTTTACGCATCTGACCGACTTCATGCGCCCCGGCGGACGGGGGCTGGGCCTCGCGATCGTGGCGCGGGCACTCTTGTTTTCATGCTCTGCGCCAGTCCCGCAGGCGGCACGCTTCCCCTTGCGCCTGACCGGGCGCGGGGTCTGGCCGCTGCGGTGTGCGGATTATGTCAGCGCTCGCGACCAAGTCAAGCGAACCTTGCCCATCGAATACGTCAGCGCTACCGGCACCGGCCAGCGCCATGCGCGGCCGGTGCAAAAGTAAAATTTGACCCGTGCCCCCCAGCCGGGCTACAATCCGATGCTTCGGGGCGTAGCGCAGCCTGGTAGCGCATCTGATTTGGGATCAGAGGGTCGCATGTTCGAATCATGTCGCCCCGACCAGTATTTGGCAATATGATCAAAGGCTTAGACCATAGGGTCTAAGCCTTTTTTTCGCCCATTGTCTCGTCCACTGTCGGCACATGGGCCGAATCTTGGCCACTCGCCTGCCCCCCCCCCTCCACTGCGTCGCACCAGTTCCACGGCAGTGCCATGAATATGGGATGCCCCGCGAGAGCCGGAACGACGACACTGTTCGCGGGCGGATCCGCAGAACGCCCACACCACTTTTAGCCCGTCACCTACCCGGCTGCGGGCTTTTTTTCGTGTTTTTGCGGGCGGAAACCAACAAGGTACCCGAGAGCACACCACGCCCGGGCAGCACTGGCATGGTATAATCGCGCGTTAGCCCGGGGTGTATGCAGCATGCCCTGTAACCGGGCGCCCTTGCCGAAATCTGCAATCAAGCCGCAATTTATACTGCGACGCAGTATCGGCAAGCCACCGGGAACATCTTGCCCGCTTCATTGCCCCGCGCCTATCACGGTAGCTCGGCCGCATTAGCTTGGGCCGCAACCGGCAAGGCAATCGGCCGGGCACTGACGCGCCCCCTGGCGATTCCCTAACGTGGACCACGTAGCACGCGCTTCGGCCGTGCCGGTCCGGGTCAGCTTGCCTCCCGCAACTCCAAGGCGCAACCAAGCAAGCCGGCGCTTGTCACTGCTGGCACCCGGACCTCGCGAGTCAGCAGGCAGCAAGCCGGCGCTCGCCTCACCGGATTTACCTAAATCATGCAGCCCAAGGCTGCCGTAAAGGAAGAAGATTGGCTAAGGAAGAACTCATTGAATTTGGCGGCGTTGTCTCGGAAGCCCTGCCCGACAATCGTTACCGCGTAACGCTGGAAAACGGCGTGGAAATCTGGGCCTATGCCTCGGGCAAGATGCAGAAACACCGCATCCGCATCCTGGCCGGTGACCGCGTGACGCTGGAAATGTCGCCCTACGACTTGACCAAGGGCCGCATTAACTTCCGCCACAAAGTCTGATCTTCTTCCACGCTCGCCGCCGGCGAGCGTTGCGCCAAGCGCGCTCCCAGGGCACCGCCTAGCGGCGGTCCGGCCCAGGGAAACATCTGGCCGTTGGTACCGCCTTGGTACCGGCAAGGGCCTGCCGCAAGCGTCGCCGTAGCAATGCCGTCCTGATCCCCCAGGCCTGGCATCCACGTGCTGGCGCCGTCTGCGTTTCCAGCGGGCCTGGCATGAGGTCCCCGTCACATGCGCGTCATCCGGGCTTGCGATGCTGCAAGCCCGTTTGGCCGGTGCTTGCCCGCCTTGCATGCACCTGCAGGCGTAGCCATACTCAAGCCACCCCCCTTAGTCCGAATACCCCGCCCCATGAATCTGATCCTTTGGCGCCATGCCGAAGCCGAAGAGTTGCCTGGCTCGCTCGGCCTAAGCCGCAATGCCGACCTGCAGCGCCCATTGACAAGGCGCGGCCATAAGCAGGCGGATGCCTCGGCAGCCTGGCTGCGCGCGCACCTCCCGGCCGGCACGCGTGTTGTCTGCAGTCCGGCGCTGCGCACCCGCGAGACCGCCGCCGCCCTGCGGGAGAACGCCGAGATATTGCCCGAGCTCGCTCCAGGCGCCGACGTCAGTTCGGTACTGGCCGCGGTCGACTGGCCGCAGGGCGCCGAGCACACTGTCCTCGTAGGGCACCAGCCGTGGCTAGGCCGCCTTGCCAGCCTGATGCTGGCAGGCACCGAAATGAACTGGAGCGTGCGTAAGAGCGGCATCTGGTGGCTATCGGGCCGCACCCGCGAAAGCGAATCCCAGGTGGTGCTGCGGGCCGTCATCAATCCTGAATTTCTCTGATTTTTTTCAGAGATTTCTTGCCTCCCGGGCCAGGCAGGCTCCACTTGCCTGGCCATCGTCACCGAACCGTCACAGCGGCTTCACGGCACTGTCACCTGCCCTCTCTACATTCGACCGCAACAGTTTCGTCACCGTAAGGACATACTGATGCGAGAGCTACCGACGCCCACCCAGCCGTTGTTCGATTCCTTGCCCAATGGCCTCTCCGGCCATTCGGCGCGGAGGCGTCTTCATCGCCAGCAACCTGCACAGGCAAATGAACAAGGGCATGAACAGCCTGCTTTCAGCGTGGCGTGGGCGCGCCACCAGGATGAAGTAGTCGAGGCGCAACGCCTGCGCTACAAGGTTTTTGCCGAAGAAATGGGCGCAAGGCTGAACCCGTCGACGCCGGAGCTCGACGTGGATATGTTCGACGCCTATTGCGACCACCTGATCGTGCGCGATATGACCACGCTCAAAGTGGTCGGCACGTACCGCGTCATGGCGCCGCACCAGGCCAAGCGCATCGGCTGCCTCTATGCCGAGTCGGAATTCGACCTGGTGCGCCTGGCCCACCTCAAACCCAAGATGGTCGAACTGGGGCGCTCCTGCGTGCACCGGGACTACCGTTCGGGCAGCGTGATCATGGCGCTGTGGGGGGGCCTTGGCGAGTACCTGCAGCGCTGGGGAATCGAGTCGATGCTGGGATGCGCAAGCGTGCCGATGAGCGACGGCGGCCACTATGCGGCCAGCCTTTACCGCGTATTCGCGGAGCGCGCCCTGGCGCCGATCGAATACCATGCCTTCCCGCGCCTGGCCTTGCCGATTGATGAGCTGAACCAGACGCTGGAGGTGGAACCGCCGGCACTGATCAAGGGCTACCTGCGGCTCGGCGCGCGCATTTGCGGCATGCCGGCCTGGGATCCCGACTTCAACGTCGCGGACTTCCTCACGCTGCTGCGCGTGAACGATATGAACCCCCGCTACGCGCGCCATTTCCTCGGCCTGAACCGCGGCGCCTGAACCTCAGCGCCTGATCCGGACAGTGCCTGTGCGAGCGCTGGCTCGCACAGGCAACATCGGGTCATTGACCGGGGGGCAGCCTGCCGGCCGGCCCCCGCCCTCTTGCTCAGGCGTAGACCACCTTGTAGCGCTTGCCGATACGTTCCCACTCATCGGCTTCCTGCGCCAGGCTGTATTCCACCAGCGGATTGGCTTCGATCCAGGCCTTCGGCAAGCGGACTTCGAAGCCCTCATCCAGCCCGTCCGAGCGCTGGCCAACGGTGATCTCCGGCAGCGGCTCGTCGGCGCGGCGCCGGCACAGCACGAAGGCCAGGCGCAGGCTGAACAGCATGCGCCAGTCGAGGAACTTCCCGCTGCCTGACAGCTTGCCCAGCTTGCCGGCGTGTCCGAGCAGTAGCGTCGCCAGCCGTGCCTGGTCGGTTTTGGAGAAGCCAGGCATGTCGGCGTGGGTGGCGATATACGCCGAGTGTTTGTGATAGCCACTGTGCGAGATGGTCATGCCGATCTCGTGCAGCCCGCCAGCCCAGCCCAGCAGCGCAAGATTGTCATCGCGGCGCTCGTTGCGCGGCTCGGGAAACTGTGCCAGCAAGCCCAGCGCAGCCTGTCGCACACGCTGCGCCTGGGCGCGGTCCACGCCATAGCGCCGCATGAACTGGTCGACGGTAATGGTGCGCATATCCTCGTGATGCGTGCGGCCCAGCAGGTCGTACAGCACGCCGAGGCGCAGCGCGCCATCGGTCACGTCCATGCGCTCGATATCGAGTTCGGCGAACACGCCGAGCATGATCGACAGGCCGCCGGGCAATACGGGAATGCGGTCCGCCTTCAGCCCGACCAGCTTGACCCGGTTGGCGTTCTCCGCCTTGACCAGCGCGCGCTTGAGACGTTCCAGACCTTCACGGGTGATACCGTGCTCGGCCGGGTTGTCGTTCATGCCGTTCAGCTCGATCAATTCAGCCAGCGCGCGCGCCGTGCCGGACGATCCCACCGCCTGCTGCCAGCCGGCGGCGCGGTACTGGCGCACCAGCACCTGGATCTCCCGGCGCGCGGCCAGTTCCGCCTGCTTCATCGCGTATTCATCGACGTTGCCACTGGGAAAGAATTGCCGGCTGTGCGAGACACAGCCGATGTACAGGCTCTCCATCAGCTTGGACGAGTAGCCACTGCCAATGATGAACTCGGTCGAGCCGCCACCGATATCGACCACCAGCCGGTTGCCCGCGCAGGCCGGCGCATCGTGCGAGGCACCCAAGTAGATCAGCCGCGCCTCTTCCCGCCCGGCAATCACCTCGATCGGGAATCCCAGCGCATGCTCGGCCTCGATGAGGAATTCCGAAGCGTTCTTGGCCACCCGTAGCGTATTGGTGGCCACTGCACGCACATGGTCCGCGGAGAAATCGCGCAAGCGGTCGCCGAAACGCCGCAGCGCGTCGATGCCGCGGCGGCGAGCCGGCTGGTCCAGGTATTTGTCGGGCGTCAGGCCCGCGGCCAGGCGCACGGGCTCGCGCAGCGCGTCAACCTGGAAAATCTGGCTGGCCGGCCCGGATGCGGTCAGGCTCTCGTCCACCCGGCCGATCATCAGGCGGAAGCTGTTGGAGCCCATATCGACGGCGGCCAGCAAGCGAGGGGTTTGGTTCATCGCGGTAGGGGGAATGTTAGTCGGTGCCGCAAGCCGCGGCGCAAAAGATTGCATCGGGCGAAACAACGCTGCCCAACCATGGAAAATATGTCTTTATCATGTCTACATCGTGACAAAATCACTTTGTCATCAATTTGACATCAATCTATGAAAAAGTCGCCGCATTACCAAAAGAAGGTCATGCCAATGTCGACAAGCCCACCTGGCACGCTGCTCAACCGTGAACTGGGCATTCTGGAATTCAACGCGCGAGTGATGGCACAGGCTGCTGACGCCAAGGTGCCGTTGCTGGAACGTCTGAAGTTCATCTGTATCGTATCAAGCAATCTGGACGAGTTCTTCGAGATCCGCATGGCCGGATTGAAGGAGCAGATGCGTGACAATCCGTCCGGCATCACCCCCGATGGGCTCTCGCTGCAGCAGGCTTACCAGATCGTAACGGAACGCGTGCAAACGCTGGTGGCGATGCAGTATGACATGCTGCAAAACGTGATTTTCCCCCTGCTGGAGAAAGAAGGGGTGTTCTTTCACCTGACCTCCACCTGGAACGAGGCGCAACGCGAATGGGCGCGCAGTTTCTTCGTGCGTGAACTCGGCCCCGTCCTGACGCCGATCGCGCTGGACCCGGCCCACCCCTTCCCGCGGGTACTCAACAAGAGCCTGAATTTCGTCATTGAATTGTCGGGCAAGGATGCCTTCGGCCGGGAGGCCGACCTGGCCATCGTGCAGGCGCCGCGCGCGCTGCCGCGCATGGTCAGGATGCCCGAGGAGCTCTCGGGCTACCCCTACGGCTTTGTGCTGCTGTCGTCCTTCATGCAAGGCTTCGTGCATGAGTTGTTCCCCGCCATCAAGGTCAACGGCTGCTATCAGTTCCGCGTCACCCGCAACTCTGACCTGTTTGTGTCCGAGGACGATATCACGGACCTGCGCGAAGCGCTGCAGGGCGAGCTGCCCACCCGCCACTTTGGCGACACGGTGCGCCTGGAGATCTCTTCCGACACACCGCCGACGATCGCGCGCCGACTGCTGCTCGAATCCGGCTTGGGCGAGCAGGATGTCTACCGTGTGAGCGGCCCCGTCAACCTGGTGCGGCTGATGCAGATCCCCGACCTGGTCGACCGCCCCGCCCTCAAGTACCCGCCCCACGTGCCGGCGCCGGTCAAGGCATTCGTGCCCGGCGTGCCGATGTTCGACGCGATCCGCCAGCAGGACGTGCTGCTGCATCATCCCTACGAGAGCTTCAGTTCGGTGCTCGACCTGCTGCAGCAAGCCGCAGTGGATCCCGCCGTGGTGGCCATCAAGCAGACCGTCTATCGCACCGGCAACGAGTCGCCGGTGATGGAGGCGCTGATGACCGCGGCCCGCAATGGCAAGGAAGTCACGGTCGTAGTGGAACTGCTGGCGCGCTTCGACGAAGAAACCAATATCAACTGGGCCGAGCGGCTCGAGTCCGCCGGCGCGCACGTGGTCTACGGCGTAGTCGGCCACAAGTGCCACGCCAAGATGCTGCTGATGGTGCGCCGGGAACTGGCCGGCGCCAAGAGCAAGCAGTACAAGCTGCGCCGCTACGCGCACCTGGGCACCGGCAACTACCATCCGCGTACCGCGCGGCTGTACACCGACTTCGGCCTGCTCACCGCCAACGAGCAGATCTGCGAAGACGTCCAGCATGTGTTCCAGCTGCTCACCGGCACCGCGGGCACCATCCGGCTGAATCATCTGTGGCAGTCTCCGTTCACCATGCAGAGCAACCTGGTCGAGCATATCCGCGCGGAAGCGCGCAACGCCCGCGCCGGCAAGCGCTCGCACATCATGGCCAAGATGAATGCGCTGCTGGAGCCGTCGATCATTGATGAGCTGTACAAGGCTTCGCGCGCCGGCGTGAAGATCGACCTGATCATCCGTGGGGTTTGCGCGCTGCGTCCGGGCGTGCCGGGCATGTCGGAGAACATCACGGTGCGCTCGATTGTCGGGCGTTTCCTGGAACATCATCGCGTCTACTACTTCCTGGCCGACGGTGCCGATGTCGTCTACTTGTCCAGCGCGGACTGGATGGACCGGAACCTGTTCCGCCGGGTCGAAGTCGCCTTCCCCGTACTGGACAAGACACTGAAGGCGCGCGTGATCAGCGAGAGCCTGCGCGTTCACCTGCGCGACAATGCTTCCGCCTGGATCATGCAGGATGACGGTAGCTACACACGCAAGCACACCAAGTCCAAGCAGCCCCACGTCAGCCAGCACGACTTGCTGGCCATGTTCGGCAGTGCCTGAGGCGCGAGTGGCACGGGTGGCGCGGCACGCCTGGCGTGCCGTGCCCAGCGGCTGCAAGGACCACGCATAGCCGCTTTCGCGCCGCGCCTGATGCGGGGCCAATGCGCGGTGCTGGCGCAGTTCAGACCGATCGGGCTACAGTTCGGTGCGGGTTTGGCACGGGAGGATGTGCTGCTCCGGCTGGCCGGACACGCTGGAGCAGTCGATGCCCTGGACCAGCCGCAAACCTCCGGTCTTGGCCGGCAACTGGCCACCCTGCGAATCGCGCTGGTCAGGCTGCCTTCTGCGGCGGCTGGCCGGGGCGCGGCACGGCGGCTGGCACGTAGCCACTGCGATCGGTCGGGAATACCACGCGGAACACGCTGCCGCGGCCTACCTCGCTGGTGATACGCAGGTCGGCATGATGGCGCGACAGCACGTGCTTGACGATGGCCAGCCCCAGGCCGGTGCCGCCGGTATCGCGCGAGCGGCTGCGGTCGACCCGGTAGAAGCGCTCGGTCAGGCGCGGGATATGGTCGGCGGCGATGCCCAGGCCCGTATCGCTGACCGAGAAGATGGCGTGCTCGTTCTCGTACGTCAGCGCGATGCCGATGCGCCCGCCCTCGGGCGTATAGCGCACCGCGTTGGAAACGAGGTTGCCGAATGCCGATAGCAGTTCCCGCTCCGCGCCGCGGATCACCACCGCCGGATCGATCTGCGCGGACACCTGATGGCCGCCCTGCGACAGCGCCTCGGCGTCATGCACCAGGTGCCCGACCAGTTCGGCCATGTCGATGCGCTCCGAGCTCGGCGGCTGCTCGTCGCTTTCCAGTTTGGCCAGCACCAGCAAGTCCTCGACCAGGTGCTGCATGCGCATGGACTGCACCAGCATCATGTCGAGATAGCGGTTGCGATCCTGCTCCGATACCGGCAGGTCGCGCACCGTCTCCAGGAAGCCGGTCAGCACTGTCAGCGGCGTCTTCAACTCGTGCGAGACATTGGCGACGAAATCCCTGCGCATCGCCTCGGTGTTCTCCAGCTTGGTGATGTCGTGCGTCAGCACCAGCTTGCGGTTCTCCCCGTAAGGCAGGATCTGTACGGCAATCACGCTGCGCTTGTGCTCGCCCATGTCGCGCATCAGCAGCGGATCGTCGAAACGCTGCAGGTGCAGATACTGCACGAACTCGGGGCGCCGGATCAGGTGGGTAATGCGCTGGCGCACGTCCCGCCGCGCATTGAGGCCGAAATGCTGCTCGGCCACGTCGTTGCACCACTCGATCTGGTCGGCGTCGTCGAGCATCAACACGCCGTTGGGGGAAGCCTGGATGGCCTGGATAAAGCGGGTATGTTGCTGCTCGACCTGGAGCACCTGGGTACGCCACCGCTTGACCAGCCGATGCAGGCGGTAATACACCTCGCCCCACAGCCCGAGCGCGCTGGGAATCTCGCCGTAGGCCGGCGCGTCGAGCACTTTCCACAGGCGGTTGATCTGGTACAGGTAGTAGAGCAAGAGTCCCAGCAGCGCGACGCACATCACGGCCAGCGCGGGTACGGGACCAGCAAGGAAGTACAGCCCCGACGAAGCCAGGGCCAGGAAGATCAGGATGGCCGCCGAACGGGCCCAGATGACGTTCATGAAGAAGGAAGAAGGTCAGGCAGGCGGCAGGACCGCAGGGAATGCGGTGGAGTGTGCCACGAAACAGGCAACAAGAAACAGGCCACAAGCGAGGCAACAAGCGAGCGGCCAGCGGTCGGCCGCCCGCCCGGCGACACGCGCCACGCCGGCGACGACGTGGCAAGCCTGGTGTCAGTGGCTGGGCGCGCGCGCCAGGCGGTACCCGCTGCCCCGCACCGTCTCGATCATATTGCTGTACCCACCGGGGGTCAGCGCGGCACGCAGGCGCTTGATATGGACGTCGACCGTCCGCTCTTCGACGAACACATGATCGCCCCAGACCTGGTCCAGCAGCTGCGAGCGGCTGTGCACGCGCTCCGGATGCGTCATCAGGAAGTGCAGCAGACGGAACTCGGTGGGACCCAGATCCAGCTTGATCAGCCCGGCCTCGTCCTGGCCGGTGACACGGTGCGTGGCCGGATCGAGGCGCAGGCCATTGATGGCAACCACGTCGTCGGTGAGTTGCGGTGCGCGGCGGCGCAACACGGCCTTGATGCGGGCCAGCAGTTCCTTGGGGGAAAACGGCTTGGTGACATAGTCGTCCGCGCCGGCCTCAAGCCCCAGTACCTTATCCTGCTCCTCGCTGCGCGCGGTCAGCATGATGATCGGAATCTGCTTGGTGCGGTCGTTGTTGCGCAGTTCCTTGGCGAAGGTTGCACCCGACTTGCCTGGGAGCATCCAGTCGAGCAACACCAAGTCCGGCAACACGTCGCTCATCAGCGACAGTGCCTGCTCGGCGTTATAGGCCCGGATCGGATAATGTCCCGCGTGTTGCAGGTTGACCGCGATCAGTTCGGCGATCGCCGGTTCGTCTTCGACAACAAGAATGCTGCTTGGCATGTAGTTTTCTCCGCGGTGGCGCCGATTTAACTCAGCGCTTCACGCTCCATGTCCTCACGCGAGGCGTGGCGGACGTCGGTTCCCTTGACGATGTAGATGATGAATTCGGCGATGTTCTTGGCGTGATCGCCAATACGCTCGATTGCCTTGGCGATGAAGAGGAAGTCGAGCGCGACCGAGATCGTACGCGGGTCTTCCATCATGTAGGTGATGAGCTTGCGCACAAAGGCGCGGAATTCTTCATCAATGGCCTTGTCTTCCTTGACGATCCGGGCCGCGGCCACGGTGTCCAGGCGCGCAAAGGCGTCCAGAGCCTGGCGCAGCAGCGCGATGGCCATATCGCCCGAGAGCTTCACCTCGGAATAGTTGATCTGGTGAGCACCCGAATCTTCCATGATGTGCTTGGTGCGCTTGGCGATCTTCTCCGCCTCGTCACCGGCGCGCTCCAGATTGGTGATGGTCTTGGAAATCGCCATCACCAGGCGCAGGTCGCGCGCGGTCGGTTGCCGGCGCGCGATGATATTGCCGCAATCGGCATCGATCTCGAGCTCGAGCGCGTTGAGCTGCTGCTCGCGCGCGATCACCTGGTCGGCGAGATCGGCATCGAACTCCGATAGCGCCCGCATGGCGATTTCGATCTGCGACTCGACCAGACCGCCCATCTGCAGCAGCTTCGTGCTGATGGCGTTCAGGTCGGCGTCGAATTGGGTCGACAGATGCTTGTCAGACATGTTGTTCTCCTAGCCGCTCTATTTGCATGCTATGCGTTACGTGCACAACGCTCAAATCAGCCGAAACGGCCGGTGATGTAGTCTTCGGTTTCCTTGCGATGCGGCTTGATGAAGATTTTCTCGGTCTCGCCGAATTCGATCAGTTCACCCAGATACATATATGCGGTGTAGTCCGAGCAGCGCGCGGCCTGCTGCATATTGTGCGTCACGATCACCACCGTATACTCATCCTTCAGCTCCGCAATCAGTTCTTCGATGCGCCCGGTCGAAATCGGGTCGAGCGCGGAGCACGGCTCGTCAAGCAAGAGCACTTCGGGGCGGATGGCGATGCCTCGTGCGATGCACAGGCGCTGTTGCTGCCCGCCCGACAGACCATAGCCCGACTGGTTGAGCTTGTCCTTGGCCTCGTTCCACAACGCAGCCTTGGACAGTGCCCACTCAACGCGGTCGTCCATCTCGGAGCGAGACAGCTTCTCGAACAAGCGCACCCCGAAGGCAATATTGTCATAGATCGACATGGGGAACGGCGTGGGCTTCTGGAACACCATGCCAACCTTGGCGCGCAGCAGGGCGATGTCCTGCTTGGCGGTCAGCAGGTTCTCGCCATCCATGTTGATCTCGCCCTCGGCACGCTGCTCCGGATAAAGCGCGTACATCTTGTTGAAGGTACGCAACAGGGTCGACTTGCCGCAGCCGGACGGGCCGATGAAGGCCGTCACTTTGCGCTCCGGGATCGACATGTTGACGTTCTTCAACGCATGGAACTGGCCATAGTAGAAGTTCAGGTTGCGCACGTCGATCTTGGCGCGGGTCGTGTCGGGAATGTCGATGACGGTCGAGGTCATGCTCGTCTCTCGCAAGGAATTTCGGGAATGCCGTGTGGCTATCACGCCGCTGGTCATTTCTTGAACAGAATGCGGGCCAGGATGTTCAGCGCCAGCACCCCAACGGTAATCAGGAACACGCCGGCCCAGGCCAGTTGCTGCCATTCGACAAACGGGCTCATGGCGAAGCGGAAGATGGTCACCGGGAGGTTCGCCATCGGCTTGTTCAGGTCGCTGGTCCAGAACTGGTTGGACAAGGCCGTGAAGAGCAGCGGCGCGGTCTCGCCGGCGATGCGGGCCACCGCCAGCAGCACGCCGGTAACGATGCCCGCATAAGACGACTTCACCGTGATGGACAGCACCATCTTCCACTTGGGCGTGCCCAGGGCGAAGGCCGCCTCACGCAGTGCGTTCGGGACGAGGTTCAGCATGTTCTCCGTGGTACGCACCACGATCGGGATCTGCAGCAGCGCCAGCGCGCAGATGCCGGCCCAGGCGGAGAAATGGCCCATGCGGGTCACCACCAGCGCGTAGACGAACAGGCCAATCACGATCGATGGCGCCGACAGCAGGATGTCGTTGATGAAGCGGATGAAGCTGGCCAGCGGCGAAGTCTTGCCGTATTCCGCCAGGTAAATGCCAGCCAGGATGCCTAGCGGCGTGCCGCACAGCGTGGCCAGCCCGACCATCACGAAGCTGCCGTAGATGGCATTGGCCAAGCCGCCGCCGGCGGTGTTCGGCGCCGGCGTCATCTGCGTGAACAGGTCCATCGACAGCCCGCCCACCCCCAGCGAGATGGTGGTCCACAGGATCCAGGCCAGCCAGAACAGGCCAAACCCCATGGCGCCCAGCGACGCGGTCAGCGCATAGAAATTGGTGCGACGGCGGCGCGCCTGCAGGCGCTTGCGCATCGAGTCCGCATCCGGACTGACTGCCGGAATCGAGGAGGAGGAAGACATTGCTGCTTGGCTCATTTTGCGCCCTCGTTCTTGGCCAGGCGCAGCAGAAGGATCTTCGACAGCGCCAGGACCACGAAAGTGATGAAGAACAGGATCAGGCCGAGTTCCATCAGCGCAGCGGTGTGCAGCCCCGCGCCGGCTTCGGCGAACTCATTGGCCAGCGCCGAGGTAATGCTGTTGCCCGGCGAAAACAGCGAGGCGCTGTCCAGCAGGTTGGTATTGCCGATGACGAAGGTGACCGCCATGGTCTCGCCCAGCGCGCGGCCCAGGCCCAGCATCACGCCGCCGATCACGCCGGCACGGGTGTAGGGCAGCACCACGCGCCACATCACTTCCCACGTCGTGCAACCGATGCCGTAAGCCGATTCCTTGAGCAGCACCGGCGTGACTTCGAACACGTCGCGCATCACCGAGGCAATGTAGGGAATGATCATGATCGCCAGGATCACCCCGGCGCACAACAGGCCAATGCCCAGCGGCGCGCCCTGGAACAGCTTGCCGATCAGCGGCACCTGGCCCACCGTGGCGGCCAGTGGCCTCTGGAAGTACTCGCCGAAAATGGGCGAGAAGACCAGCAGGCCCCACATGCCGTAGACAATCGAGGGCACCGCCGCCAGCAGCTCGATGGCCGTGCCGAGCGGACGGCGCAGCCACGCCGGCGACAGTTCGGTCAGGAACAGCGCGATGCCGAAGCTGATGGGCACCGCGATGATCAGGGCGATGAGCGAGGTCACGATGGTGCCGTAGATGGGTACCAGGGCGCCGTAGACATCGGCGGGTGGATCCCACTCGGCGGTCCACAGGAAGCGCAGGCCGAAGGCCTCGATGGTGGGCCACGCGCTGATCGCGAGCGATACGATGATGCCGCCCAGCAGCAGCAAGGTCACGATGGCGGCGCCGCGCGTCAGGCCACCAAACAAGATGTCACCGGTACGGCTGGGTGGCCGCACAGCGGATAGATCGGATGTAGTCGCCATGATGTGGTTCTTGAGTTCGGTTAAGGGCAGGTCGCCGGCTGCTCCGCCCGCTCAGGCTCTTGAGCCGGCGCATTGCGCCGCGGGTGCCGGGATGTTTGCCATACGTTCTGCGTTGCTGTTTCTGCTGTGATGCTGTGATGCTGCTCTGCTGCTGCGTAGTGTTTTGTTGCCTGCCCGGCGCCTTTTGGGCGCCAGGCAGGCGAAGCTGCAATCCCGGCCTGCACATGCGGCCGGGTTCGCAGCCGGCCGATCAGTTGTACAGTGCCTTGCCCGAACCATCCTTCACCGAGCTCTTCCAGGTCGCGCGGATCTGGTTCACCACGGCGTCCGGCAGCGGCACGTAGTCGAGATCGCTGGCCATGTTGCCACCGCTCTTGTACGCCCAGTCGAAGAACTTCAGCACTTCCGTGCCCTGTGCCGCCTTTTCCTGGTTCTTGTGGACCAGGATGAAGGTGGCGCCGGCGATCGGCCATGCCGCCTTGCCAGCCTGGTTGGTCAGGATCTGGTAGTACGTCTTGCTCCAGTCGGCACCGGCAGCAGCTGCCTTGAAGGCATCGTCGCCCGGCTGGACCACGGCACCCGAAGCGTTCTTCATGTTCAGGTGGGTCATCTTGTTCTGCTTGGCGTAGGCGTACTCGACGTAGCCGATGGCGCCGTTCAGGCGCTGCACGAAAGCAGCGACGCCTTCGTTACCCTTGCCACCCGTGCCGCCGCCCGGCCAGTTGACCGTGGTGCCCTCGCCAACCGAGCTCTTCCACTCGGGGCTGACCTTGGTCAGGTAATTGGTGAAGATGAAGGTCGTGCCCGAACCATCGGCGCGGCGCACCGGCAGGATGTCCTGGTTCGGCAGCTTGGCGTGCGGGTTCAGCGCCTTGATGGCGGGATCGTCCCACTTCTTGATCTTGCCCAGGTAGATGTTGGCCAGCACTTCGCCGGTGATGGTCAGTTCGCCCGGCTTGATACCTTGCAGGTTGATCACCGGCACCACGCCGCCGATCACCGTGGGAAACTGCACCAGGCCTTGCTTGGCGAGTTCCTCGTCCTTCAGGGGAGCGTCGGAAGCGCCGAAATCGACGGTCTTGGCGCCAATCTGCTTGATACCACCGGACGAGCCGATGGATTGATAGTTGACCTTGTTACCCGTTGCCTTTTGGTATGCGTCGGCCCACTTGGAATAGACGGGCGCCGGGAAGGATGCGCCAGCACCGGTAATTTCCGCCGCGAACGCAGTGCCCGCCACCACCAACGACACGATGCCTGCAACGGCAGTCTTGACCAGCTTCATATGTCCTCCAGAGACATGGTTGGGGAATGACAATTTTTTGACAAGTCGAACTGTATGCCCCCTGTATGACAATTCCATGACATCACGAGATCTTCTTGCTGGCGGCTGGAAAGTTAGCCTCGACTCACATAAAACAGCTGCCACTCATCCCCCTTCCGCTCTCGCTTCTGGCCTTCAACTCCGCCGGTTAATTGCTGATTGGAACAAAAAAAATGCCGGGCAATGCCCGGCATTCCTGCACGCGTCGAATCAATCGATGCTCAGGCCCGCAACGCGTCCGCCAGCGTCTGCGCCGCCTGCTCCGCGGTATCGGCCTGCTCGGCCTCGACCATCACGCGCACAACCGGCTCCGTCCCCGATGCACGGATCAGGACACGGCCGCGGCCTTCCAGTTGCGGCTCGATCACAGCACGCGCCGCGCTCAGTCCGGCGTGCGACTGCCAGTCGAAGCCTTTTTCGACCCGCACGTTGATCAGCGTCTGCGGGAACAGCGACACACCTTCCAGCAACTGGGCCAGGCTCTTGCCGCTACGGCGCAACGCCGCCAGGACCTGCAAGGCAGACACGATGCCATCGCCGGTGGTATGCCGGTCGAGGCAGAGCAGATGGCCCGAGCCCTCGCCGCCCAGCGTCCACTTGCGCTTGTTCAGTTCCTCCAGCACATAGCGGTCGCCCACCTTGGCGCGCACGAACTCCACGCCTTGGCGCTTTAGCGCCAGCTCGACCGCCATATTGGTCATCAACGTGCCCACCGCACCCTGCACGGCCTGCCCCGCATGGAGACGGTCCTGCACGATCAGGTAAAGCAGTTCGTCACCGTTGAACAGACGGCCGTCGCGGTCCACCACCTGCAGGCGGTCGGCATCGCCATCGAAGGCCAGGCCCAGGTCCGCGCCATTGGCCTTGACAGCCTCGATCAGCTTCTCAGGCGCGGTGGCGCCATAGCCCGCATTGATATTGCGTCCGTCTGGCTGGTTGCCGATCGAGATCACATCGGCGCCCAGTTCGTGGAAAACGTGGGGGGCAATGTGATAAGCGGCCCCATGGGCGCAATCCACCACCAGCTTGAGCTTGTGCAGGTCCTGCTCGTAGGGGAACGTGCTCTTGCAGAACTCGATGTACCTGCCGGCAGCATCCTCGATGCGGCGTGCACGGCCGAGATCGTCCGAGCGCACGCACACCATCGGCTCTTCCAGTGCCTCCTCGATTGCCATTTCCACCGCGTCGGGCAGCTTGTCGCCGTCTGCCGAGAAGAACTTGATGCCGTTGTCGTAGTAGGGATTATGGCTGGCAGAGATCACCACGCCCGCCGACAGGCGAAGGGCGCGCGTGAGATACGCCACGCCCGGCGTCGGCAGCGGCCCGGTCAGCAGCACGTTGACGCCAGCCGAGGTAAAGCCGGCCTCCAGCGCGGCCTCCAGCATATAGCCGGAGATACGCGTGTCCTTGCCAATCAGCACGGTCGGACGCGCCTGGTCTTGCTGCTTCGCGCCATGGGCGAGCACCATGCCCGCCGCATAGCCCAGGCGCATCACGAAGTCGGGCGTGATCGGCGCCTCGCCTACCCTGCCGCGCACCCCATCCGTGCCGAAGTACTTGCGTGTCATAAGGTCTTTCTCCCGTTGTTCTGTCTTGCGATGCCGAATGCTAAGGGCTAAATGCGCAATGCTGGATGCCAATAATCAAAACAAATGTTAACTGGCAATGGTTTCATGACGGATGGCCCACCAGATCTTGAGGGCATCCACGGTTTGCGCTACATCATGCACGCGCACGATATACGCACCCCGCTCCGCCGCGCACACCGCCGCGGCCAGGCTGGCTGCGACGCGTTCCTGCGGTGGGCGGCCGCCCAGAATCGTGCCGAGCGTCGACTTCCGTGACAACCCCACCAGTAGGGGCAATCCTTCCACGGCGAGTTGGGGCAACTGGCCCAGCAGGCGCAGATTATGATCCGGCGTCTTGCCGAAGCCAAAACCCGGATCGAGCGTGATGCGGGTATCGTCGATGCCCGCATCACGCAGCACGCCGATGCGCTCCCGCAGGAAGTCGGCCACGTCGCGTACCACGTCCTTGTACTGTGGGTGCTCCTGCATGGTTTGCGGATCGCGTTGCATGTGCATCACGCACAACGCGGCCTGCCCGGCATCCGCCCCGCTCACCGCCTCGACCGCGCCGGGCATGCGGAAGCCCCAGATGTCATTGATCAGGTCGGCGCCGGCGGCCAGCGCGGCGCGCATGACTTCCGGCTTGTAGGTATCGATCGACAAGGCCCGGCCACAGTCGCGCAGCGCCTCGACCATCGGCAACACGCGCTCCAGTTCCTGCTCCAGCGGCAGCGCCGCCGATCCTGGCCGGCTCGACTCGCCGCCAATATCGATGATGTCCACGCCTTCGGCAATCATGCGTTCGGCATGCCGCAAGGCGGCATCGCGGCCGGCATGCTGGCCGCCATCGGAAAAGGAATCCGGGGTGACGTTGAGAATACCCATCACCAGGGGTCGGCGGTCACGCGCGAATCGGTAGCGGCCGCATTGGAAATACGAATCAGTTGAGATCGACGACAAGATATGAGAGCGAGAGACGATAAAGGAAACCTGGCTGAGCAATATGCGGCGCCAGCAAAGCAAAAGCCGGCGCACAAGGCGCCGGCTTCAGGCTTGGTGAACAAACGCTACAGCCACCACTACGGCACCAGGGCTACTGGTCCGCCGACGTCGTTGCCGCGCCGGCTATGCCGCTCAGGCCGTGGCGGGTGCGTTGGCGGGGGCCACCGGCGAACCGCCCGACGGGGTGTTGCCACCACCGTTCTGGCTGGAGGCACCACGCGGCGGCCGCGGCGGCTTGCCTGCCATGATGTCGTTGACCTGGTCCGCGTCGATGGTTTCCCACTCCATCAGGGCCGCGGTCATTGCCTCGACCTTGTCGCGGTTTTCCTCGAGCAGTCGCTTGGCCAGGCCGTACTGTTCGTCGACGATGCGGCGGATTTCCGCGTCGACCTTGACCTGGGTGGCTTCCGACACCGTCTTGGACGACATCTTGCCGAACATGCCATCCTGCTCGGTATCCACATACACCATGGTACCCAGCGTATCGCTCATGCCGAAGCGGGTGACCATGTCGCGGGCCGTCTTGGTGGCGCGCTCGAAGTCGTTGGAAGCACCGGTGCTCATGGCGTTGAGGAAGACCTCTTCCGCCGCGCGGCCGCCAAACAGGATGGCGATCTCGTCGAGCATGTTGTCCTTGTACTTCGAGTACTTGTCGTGCTCAGGCAATTGCCAGGTCACGCCCAGCGCCCAGCCGCGCGGCATGATGGTGACCTTGTGCACCGGATCCGCCTTCGGCAGCAGCTTTGCCACCACCGCATGGCCGGACTCGTGGTACGCGGTAGCACGGCGTTCCTCTTCACGCATGACCGTGGACTTGCGCTCCGGACCCATGTAGATCTTGTCCTTGGCGTCCTCGAAGTCCTGCATGTCGACCACGCGCTTGCTGCGGCGGGCGGCGAACAGTGCGGCTTCATTGACCAGGTTGGCCAGATCGGCGCCCGAGAAGCCCGGGGTACCGCGTGCGATTACCGAGGCGTCGACGTCGTTGCCAATCGGCACCTTGCGCATATGGACCTTCAGGATCTGCTCGCGGCCGCGGATGTCGGGCAGGCCGACGTACACCTGGCGGTCGAAACGGCCCGGGCGCAGCAGCGCCTTGTCCAGCACGTCCGAACGGTTGGTGGCGGCGATCACGATCACACCCGAGTTGGCCTCGAAGCCGTCCATCTCGACCAGCATCTGGTTCAGGGTCTGCTCGCGCTCGTCGTTGCCGCCGCCCATGCCGGCACCGCGGTGACGGCCGACCGCATCGATTTCGTCAATGAAGACGATGCAGGGCGCCTGCTTCTTGGCGTTCTCGAACATGTCGCGCACACGGGCCGCGCCCACGCCGACGAACATTTCAACGAAGTCCGAACCGGAGATGCTGAAGAACGGCACCTTGGCTTCGCCGGCGATCGCGCGCGCCAGCAGCGTCTTGCCGGTGCCCGGAGGGCCGACCAGCAGCACGCCGCGCGGGATACGGCCGCCCAGCTTCTGGAATTTCTGCGGATCCTTGAGGAAGTCCACCAGCTCGACCACTTCTTCCTTGGATTCATCGCAACCGGCGACGTCCTGGAAGGTGACCGCGTTCTGGTTTTCATCGATCAGGCGTGCGCGCGACTTGCCGAAGGAAAAGGCGCCGCCTTTGCCGCCGCCCTGCATCTGCCGCATCATGTAGAACCAGAACACGATGATCAGCAGGGTGGGCCCGAGGTAGTACAGGGCCTGCACCAGCATGTTGGGTTCGTCGTCAGCCTTGCCGGTCACCTGAACGCCGTACTTCATCAGGTCGCCGACCATCCAGATGTCGCCCGGCGAGATGATGGTGTACTTCTGCCCTTCCTTGGGCGTCACCACCAGATTACGGCCTTGCACGTCGACCCGGCCCACCTTGCCGGCCTTGGCATCATCCATGAACTGCGAATAGGTGACGCCTTCCTGCGCGCGGGGCTTGTCGAACTGCTTGAAGACGGTAAACAACACCAGCGCGATCACGAGCCAGATTGCCGCCTTTTGAAACAGGTTGTTATTCAAGGCCAAACTCCTTTACGAACGCCTTGCCAACGGGATAGCTGCATTGTAATGCAGCGCCCGGTGTCGGGGGAAAAAGCAAATTGATCGAAGCGATAGGCTCGCTTCACCCCGCCGACTTGAGGTAACGCCCAAGAATGAAGGTCTCTGAAGACTTGTCGCGCGACGCCTTGGGCTTGCGTTTGGCGACCACCTTGAACTGGCGCTTGAACTTCTCCACGATCTGGCTGTAACCGCTGCCATGGAAACACTTTACCAGCAATGAGCCCTCCGGCTTCAGATGCGCCTGGGCAAATTCCAGCGCCAGGTCGCACAAGTAATCGATACGGGCGGCATCGGCAAAGGCTACACCTGACAAATTGGGGGCCATGTCCGACAATACAAGGTCGATCTTTGCACCGCCGGACGCCTGCAGCACGATTTCCTCCAGCTGCCGGAAAACATCCTCCTCGCGGAAGTCACCCTGGATGAATGTGACGTCGGCGACCGCCTCCATGGGCAGCAGGTCGATGGCGATCACCGCGCCGTCGATGCCGCCGTCCTTGGCGCGCGGCGAAGCCGCCAGCTTGTTGCGGGCGTACTGGCTCCAGCTGCCGGGGGCAGCGCCCAGGTCGACAATGACCTGGCCGGGACGAATCAGCTTGTCCTGCTCGTCGATCTCCTTCAGCTTATACGCTGCGCGGGCCCGATAGCCTTCGCGCTGCGCCATTTTGACGTAGGGGTCGTTGATATGGTCGTGCAACCACGCCTGATTGAATTTGTTCTTGGCCATTCCGGAGACATCTGTTTGAGAAAAACGCCGCCGACCCGCGGTCGACCGTGCGTTTTTCACTCGTTTTGCTGATTTTGCAGCCTGACCGTGCCAGTTTGACGGATAATACGCGCCGATTCGCTTTTTCGGCACTTCAGTGCCTTGGTTTGCGCACCACTTGCGCGCCCATTTGCGCCCTCGCCTGCGCTTTACTTATGCCCGCTCTTCAACTCATTCCCGCCCAGCGCTCCGAACTTCGCTCACGTGCCCATGGCCTCAACCCGGTCGTGATGATCGGCGGCGAGGGCCTGACCCGGCCCGTCCTGGCCGAAATCGACCGCAGCCTGGCGTCTCACGACCTGATCAAGATCCGCGTGTTCGGCGACGACCGCGAAAGCCGTATCGCCATGTACGAAGCCATTTGCGAGGATCTCAGCGCCGCGCCGATCCAGCATATCGGCAAGCTGCTGGTGGTATGGCGCCCGGGTCCGGCCGTCCTGAAGGAAAATCGTCCGCAGGAACTGGGCCGCCTGGCCCCGCGTGGCGGCGCCGCGCCGCGCACCGTGACCGTCAGGAAGCCGAGCGCCGCGCCCAATCGCCGCCCGAAGCGCTCGCAAGTGACGGTACTGGGCAACGAGCGCGTCACCGCTGGCGGCAACGTCAAGCGTGCACGTGCCCGTCCAACCAGCCAGAAGAAGAAAGCGCTCGACTGAGCGACTGGCCGGCGCCTCCTGACGCGCGCCGGCTTGATATCGGCGGCCCCCACGCGGGGGTCCGCCACACGCCTTGCCGGCTTGCCCTACTCGCCCGCCGAACGCGGCGCCGCCGCGCGCCACACCAGGACCAGCGCAAGCAGGCTGTGCGCCAGGTAGAACACGCTGGACACACCATGCAGCATGCCGAACTGCCCCTTATAGGGGGATTCGGACACGCCCACGCCCAGCGCCGTCGCCTTGTCCTTCAGGTTCTCCATGAAGGGCTGGATGCCGAAGTATCCCACCAGCACGCAAAGCAGCATGCCCAGCACCAGCCAGCGCAGCCCCCGGTAGCGCCTCGCGCCACGGCGGATCATGAGGTTGCATAGCGCCAGTTGCAGCACGCCGACCACCACGCCAAGGATTGCCTCGGTCCGGAACAGCTGCCCGGCGATCAGCCCGGCGGTCTCCCGGCTGGGCAGCACCGAAAACAGCGTCGGGGCCACCATGTAGCCCACGGTCCACAGGCTGCCGGCCCAGACTACGGTCAGCAGGAGAAAGATCCGATGCGGCAGCGGCGGCAGGCTCGAGTAGGAGGAGGAGAACACGCAGCCTCGTTCAGACGTAGCGAACCGTGATGACTTCGTACTCGCGCTCGCCGCCAGGGGCCAGCACGATAGCCACATCGCCCTCGAACTTGCCGATCAGCGCACGCGCGATAGGCGAGCTGACCGAGATCTTGCCGCTGTCGAGATCGGCCTCGTCGTCACCGACGATCTGGTAGCTCACGGGCTTGCCCGACTCCAGGTCTTCCAGGTCCACGGTGGCGCCAAACACGATGCGGCCATCGGTATCGAGCTGGGTCGGGTCGATGACCTGCGCGGTCGACAGCTTGGACTCCACCTCCAGAATGCGGCCTTCGATAAAGGCCTGCTTTTCCTTGGCGGCGTCGTATTCCGCGTTTTCGGACAGGTCACCCTGCGCGCGCGCTTCGGAAATGGCATTGATCACCGCGGGACGTTCGACGGCCTTCAGGCGCTGCAGTTCCTCTTTCAGCAGCTCGGCGCCGCGCTTTGTAATCGGAATCGTGCTCATGTCTTCGTTCTGCAAAAAAATGAGCCGCAGCGGAGCTGGAGCCATGCACCGGCATCGTTGCCCGGGGCACTTCCGCTCAACCGCGGCCTTTCAGGTTGTCAGGTTGGATCGACCCATTGCCCGGACGCTTGCCCGGTCGGCGGATCGACGGTATTGCTGTTAGTTTAGGCCATGAGGGCTGCCCGCAGCAACTGCGGGCAGCCCCGGGGGGCCCAAAGGGGCCGTCAGGCCAGCGAGGCGTGCAGGCCTTGCAGGTCGTAGACCTCCAGGCTCTGCATGTGCTTCAGCCCCTCCACCGCGGCGCGCGCGCCGGCGATGGTGGTGTAGTACGGCACCCGGCTGGCCAGGGCCGAGATACGGATCGAACGCGAGTCGGCGATAGCGGTGCGGGTTTCGTCCACGGTGGTGAACACCAGCGCCAGTTCGCCGTTCTTCAGCATGTCGACGATATGCGGGCGGCCGTCCTTCACCTTGTTGACCACGCGCACCGGGATGCCGGCGGCTTCGATGGCCGAGGCGGTACCGCGGGTGGCGACGATGGGGTAGCCCATATCGTGCAGCATGCGCGCCACGCCCACGGCGTGCGGCTTGTCGCTGTCCTTCACGGTCAGCAGCACCGTGCCCTTCTCCGGCAGGCGCGAACCGGCGGCGAGCTGGCTCTTGAAGAGCGCTTCGCCGAAGGTCTTGCCCACGCCCATCACCTCGCCGGTGGAGCGCATTTCAGGTCCGAGCACCGGGTCGACGCCGGGGAACTTGTTGAACGGGAACACCGCTTCCTTCACGCTGTAGTACGGCGGCACCACTTCGTCATGGATGCCTTGCGAATCCAGCGTCTGGCCGGCCATGCAGCGCGCGGCGATCTTGGCCAGCGACAAGCCGGTGGCCTTGGACACGTACGGCACCGTACGCGAGGCGCGGGGGTTCACTTCCAGCACGTAGACGATATCCTCGCCGTTGACCTGCTGGATGGCGAACTGCACGTTCATCAGGCCGACCACGTTCAGGGCCTTGGCCATGGCGGCGGTCTGGCGCTTGAGCTCGTCCACGGTGGCTTGCGCCAGCGAGTACGGCGGCAGCGAGCAGGCGGAGTCGCCCGAGTGCACGCCGGCTTGCTCGATGTGCTCCATCACGCCGCCGATAAACACGCGCTGGCCGTCGCACAGGGCGTCGACGTCGCACTCGATGGCGTCGTTCAGGAAACGGTCCAGCAGCACCGGGGAGTCATGCGACACCTTGACGGCTTCGCGCATATAGCGTTCGAGGTCGCGCGGCTCGTGCACGATTTCCATCGCGCGGCCGCCCAGTACGTACGACGGACGCACCACCAGCGGGTAGCCGATCTCGGTGGCCAGGCGCAGCGCTTCGTCCTCAGCACGCGCGGTGCGGTTGGGCGGCTGGCGCAGGCCCAGCTCATGCAGCAGCTTCTGGAAACGCTCGCGGTCTTCCGCGGCGTCGATCATGTCGGGGCTGGTGCCGATGATGGGCACGCCGTTGGCTTCCAGGTCCAGCGCCAGCTTCAGCGGGGTCTGGCCGCCGTACTGCACGATCACGCCGACGGGCTTTTCCTTGTCGACGATTTCCAGCACGTCTTCCAGCGTCAGCGGCTCGAAGTAGAGGCGGTCCGAGGTGTCGTAGTCGGTCGACACGGTTTCCGGGTTGCAATTGACCATGATGGTCTCGTACCCGTCCTCGCGCAGCGCCAGCGCGGCATGCACGCAGCAGTAGTCGAACTCGATACCCTGGCCGATCCGGTTCGGACCGCCGCCCAGCACCATGATCTTGCGATTGGCGGTGGGCTCGGCTTCGCACTCGCCATGCTCGGCTTCATACGTGCCGTACATGTAGGCGGTATTGGTGGCGAACTCGGCAGCGCAGGTGTCCACGCGCTTGTACACCGGGCGCACGCCGGCGGCATGGCGCGCGGCGCGCACGGCCTTGGGCTCGGCGCCCATCAGCTTGGCCAGGCGGCGATCCGAGAAGCCCTTCTGCTTCAGGTGGCGCAGCTCGGCGGCCGACAGGCTGTCCAGCTTGCGTGCCTTGACCAGGGTCTCGGTCTTGACGATGTCTTCGATCTGGGCCAGGAACCACGGGTCGATGTCGGTCTCGGCGTGCACTTCTTCCAGCGACATGCCGATACGGAAGGCGTCGCCCACGTACCAGATGCGGTCCGGGCCGGCTTCGCCGATTTCCTCGACGATCTCGTCGCGGTCGGTGGACTTGTCGTCCAGGCCGTCCACGCCGACTTCCAGTCCGCGCAGCGCCTTCTGGAACGATTCCTGGAAGGTACGGCCCATGGCCATCACTTCACCCACCGACTTCATCTGGGTGGTCAGGTGGCTGTCGGCCTGCGGGAACTTCTCGAAGGCAAAACGCGGCACCTTGGTGACCACGTAGTCGATCGACGGCTCGAACGAGGCCGGGGTCGCACCGCCGGTGATTTCGTTCTTCAGCTCGTCCAGCGTGTAGCCCACCGCCAGCTTGGCGGCAACCTTGGCGATCGGGAAGCCGGTGGCCTTGGACGCCAGCGCCGACGAACGCGACACGCGGGGGTTCATCTCGATCACGATCATGCGGCCGTCGGCCGGGTTGATCGAGAACTGCACATTGGAGCCGCCGGTATCGACGCCGATCTCGCGCAGCACCGCCAGCGAGGCGTTACGCAGGATCTGGTATTCCTTGTCGGTCAGGGTCTGGGCCGGCGCCACCGTGATGGAGTCGCCGGTGTGGATGCCCATCGGGTCCAGGTTCTCGATCGAGCAGATGATGATGCAGTTGTCCTTCTTGTCGCGGACCACTTCCATCTCATACTCTTTCCAGCCCAGCAGCGATTCTTCGATCAGCAGTTCGCGGGTCGGCGAGAGATCCAGGCCGCGCTTGCAGATTTCCTCGAATTCCTCGCGGTTGTAGGCGATGCCGCCGCCGGAGCCGCCCAGCGTGAACGACGGGCGGATCACGATGGGGTAGCCGCCGGTCGCGGTTTCCTTGGCGATCTGCGTCTGCACGGCCAGTGCTTCTTCCATCGAGTGGGCGATGCCGGACTTGGCCGAACCCAGGCCGATCTTGGTCATCGCCTCCTTGAACTTCTGGCGGTCCTCGGCCTTGTCGATGGCTTCCGGCGACGCGCCGATCAGCTCGACCTTGTACTTGTCCAGCACGCCATGGCGATGCAGGTCCAGCGCGCAGTTCAGCGCGGTCTGGCCGCCCATGGTCGGCAGGATCGCGTCGGGACGCTCTTTCTCAATGATGCGCTCGACCACTTCCCAGGTAATCGGCTCGATGTAGGTCACATCGGCCGTGTTGGGATCGGTCATGATCGTGGCCGGATTGGAGTTGACCAGGATGACCTTGAAGCCTTCCTCGCGCAGCGCCTTGCAGGCCTGGGCGCCGGAATAGTCGAACTCGCACGCCTGCCCGATGATGATGGGGCCGGCGCCGATGATCAGGATGCTCTTTATGTCTGTGCGCTTTGGCATTGCACGCTCTCATTATTGGCCGGTCCCCACGTTCGCGCGGACCGCACCGGATATCAGGATTCGATTCAGTTCAGGGTGGCCGTCGCCAGCTTGGCGCCGAAGCCGATGAACATGGCGCCCACACCGCTCGCCATGCCCGCCGACAGGCGTCGTCGGCGGCGAAATGCTTCGGCCAGCCTGGCGCCCACGAAGATGATCGCGGTCAGGTAGGCAAAGCTGCACAACTGGCACACCAGCCCCAGCGCGACAAAGGACAGCGCCGGATAGCCGAACTGCGGATCGACGAACTGGATGAAGAAGGAGATGAAGAACAGGATGGCCTTGGGGTTGAGCAGGCTCACCACCAGCGCCTTGCGGAACGGGCTGACGGCACGGTCCACAGGCATCTCGGCCTGTGCCGAGGCCCCGCCATCGCTGCCGCGGCCGGACCAGCCGCGCACGGCACCGCGCAGCATCTGGAAACCGATCCAGCCGAGGTAAGCGGCACCGATGTACTTCACCACGTAGAACAGGCCCGGGCTGGCCTTCAGCAGCGAGGCCACCCCCGCCGCCGACAGCACCATCAGGATGGCGTCGCCCAGGAACACCCCGCAGGCGCCCTTGTAGCCTTCGCGCACGCCACGCTGCGCGGCGACGGAAAGCACATACATCGAGTTCGGGCCCGGCAGCAGCACGATAAAAATCGTGCCGAGCACAAAGGTCCAGAAATCGGTAATGCCCAGCGCGGTATGCATAAAGGCGTTCATGGGATCGTCCTGCGGTCTGCCTGTCTACTAATCTTCTCGTCTTGTCTTCTTCGCTGCGCGCTTACTGGCGTGCGTCCGCCATCATCTTGGTGAAGCGGTCGAACAGGTAAGCCACGTCGTGCGGGCCCGGCGAGGCTTCCGGATGGCCCTGGAAGCAGAAGGCGGGCTTGTCGGTCAGCGCGAAACCTTGCAGCGAACCGTCGAACAGCGACACGTGGGTGGTGCGCACGTTGGCAGGCAGGGTATCGGCGTCCACCGCAAAACCGTGGTTCTGCGAGGTGATCACCACACGGCCGTCCTCCACGTCCTTCACCGGATGGTTCGCGCCATGATGGCCGAACTTCATCTTCAGCGTCTTGGCGCCAACTGCCAGCGCCATGATCTGGTGCCCCAGGCAAATGCCGAATGTGGGAATGCCGCGTTCGATGAACTCGCGGGTAGCGCGGATCGCGTAGTCGCAAGGCTCGGGGTCGCCGGGCCCGTTCGACAGGAAGATGCCATCCGGGTTGAGCGCCAGTGCGTCGGCGGCGCTGGCTTGCGCCGGCAGCACGGTCACCTTGCAGCCGCGTTCCGCCAGCATGCGCAGGATATTGAACTTGACGCCATAGTCAAAAGCCACCACGTGGAAACGCGGCGACTCCAGCTTGCCGTAGCCGGTGCCCAGCGCCCATTCGGTCTGGTTCCACTCGTACGGCTCCTTGACCGAAACCACCTTGGCCAGGTCCATGCCGGCCAGGCCGGGGAAGGAGCGCGCCAGGTCGATGGCCTTCTGCACATTGTCCTCGCCAGCCAGGATGCAGCCGTTCTGGGCACCCTTCTCGCGCAGGATACGGGTCAGCTTGCGGGTATCGATGCCGGCGATCGCCACCACCTTTTCCTGCTTCAGGTAATGGCCGAGGGAATGTTCCTTGCGGAAGTTGGAGGCCAGAAGCGGCAGATCCTTGATGATCAGGCCGGCGGCATGGACTTTCGTGGCTTCGACATCCTCAGTATTGACCCCGACATTGCCGATATGCGGATACGTCAGCGTGACGATCTGCCGGGAATAGCTGGGGTCGGTGAGGATTTCCTGGTAACCGGTCAGAGCGGTGTTGAACACCACTTCGCCGATGGTATGGCCGGAAGCGCCAATGGAATAGCCACGAAAGACCGTGCCGTCTGCAAGCGCGAGAATGGCGGACGGAAAAGACGGTAACACGGGTAGGCTCCTGCTGGATTCACCCCGTGACCGACCTGCTCAACGCCTCTTGCCCCGTTGTCCGGCGGGGCGACAGGCAGCGTGATGGACGCGATGCTTGTCGCCGGGGCCGTTCGCCTGGTGCTCGATACGCCACACAAATTAATGCGGCGGAGCCAAGGCGAAATGGGGGCGGCGGAAGGTGGAATTCGGTAGGCGCTAGGGTGAGGGGTTCTGAAAGCGAAACTTTTGGATTATACCCCGCGCCACCCATTTTCTCAAGTTATCAAGGACTTGCGGACGCAGCAGGGCCGCTGCGCGCGCCCGCCGGCAGGCCGGAACGCCCGGCCGGCACCGCTCATTCGCTGGCAGGTACCACCGCCGTCACCTCGATCTCCACCTTGGCGCGGGCCTCCACCAGATCGGCGACCTCGACCGCCGTCATGGCCGGGAAGTGACGCCCGATGGTGGCCCGGTAATGCTCGCCGATGGCGCGGTAGGCGGCGACATATTCCACCTTGTCCTTCACGTACCAGGTCATGCGCACGATGTGATCGGGACGCGCTCCGCCCGCGGCCAGCACCGCCACGATGTTGCGCAGCGCCTGGCCGACCTGCTCGGCAAAGTCGTCGGTTTCGAACTCGCACTGGCCGTTCCAGCCGATCTGGCCGCCGACGAAGAGCAGGCGGCTGCCCACCTGCATCTCGGTCATGATGCCGTTGGAATAGCCGCGCGGCGCGGCCCAGTCTGGTGGCTGGAGAATCTTCATGGTCGGTTTTCCGTAGTCAGTGATTGGGTTCTGGTTGGCTCGCACCACGCCCCGGACGGGCGCATGGGTGCGCGATGTCAGGTGGCGCGCTTACAGCGCCGCGGCTTCCTGCCCTGGCGCCAGGAAGCGCTCCATGCCCGCGCGGACCTCTGGCGGCAGCGCGCGCGGCATCATTTCGCCGGTATCGACGCACACCAGGCGCTGGGCAATCTCCACGCGGAGGTCTGCGGCAGGCCCGACGAAGCGCACCTGCAAGGAGAAACTGGTGCGCCCCAGCCGCGTCACACGCAGCTCCCGCGTCAGCAATTCGCCCAGCCGGCTGGGCGCCACGAAGCGGCAGGATACTTCCGCCGTCGGCACGCCGGCCTGTGCCGCACCATGCATGGCGTCGAAGGACCAGCCCAGTGCCTCCCGGAACCAGTCCTCGACCAGGTCGTTAAGCATCTCGAAGTACCGCGGGAAGAACACGATGCCGGCGGCGTCGCAGTCCTTGAAGCGCACCCGCACGGTGTTGGTGAACACTTCGCTCACGGCTGGCGCCCTCCTCCGGCCGCGCCGGCCTGCTCCGCCATCTGCCGCAACCGGAAGCGCTGCAGCTTGCCGGTCTCGGTGCGCGGCAGCGCATCGACAAAGATCACCCGGCGCGGATACTTGTACGGCGCGATCTCGGCCTTGACGTAGGCCTGCAGCGCGGCGCACATCTCCTCGCTGGCCACCACGCCGGGGCGCAGCACCACGTAGGCGGCGACGACCTGCCCGCGCTCCGGATCGGCCATGCCGACGACGCCGCATTCGGCCACCGCGTCATGGCGCATCAGCGCGCTTTCCACTTCCGGCCCGGCAATGTTGTAACCGGCAGAGACGATCATGTCGTCGGAGCGCGCCTGGTAGTAGTAATAGCCATCGGCATCGGCCATGAAGGTGTCGCCCGGCAGGTTCCAGCCATCCCTCACATAACTGGCCTGACGCGGGTCGTCCAGGTAGCGGCAGCCGGTGGGCCCGCGCACCGCCAGCTTGCCGACCGTGCCGGGCGGCACCGGTTGCATCGACTCGTCGACAATCTGCGCGACATAGCCCGGCACCACCTTGCCGATAGCGCCCGGCCGGACTTGCGCGCCGGCGCTGGAAATGAAGATATGCATCATCTCGGTGCCGCCGATCCCGTCTGTCATCTCGATGCCCGTGGCCGCCTTCCAGCTCTGGCGCGTCGCGTCGGGCAGCGCCTCGCCGGCTGAGACGCTCTTCTTCAGGCTGGAGATGTCATAGCCCGGCGCCAGCGCCGCCATCTGCCGGTAGAAGGTCGGCGCGGTGAACACGATCGTCGCGCGCCAGGACTGGATCAGCGCCAGCAGGCTCTCGGGCGTGAGCCGCTCGGCCAGCACGGTGGACGCTCCCACCCGCAGCGGGAAACACAGGATGCCGCCCAGGCCGAAGGTAAAGGCCAGCGGCGGCGTGCCGCAGAAGATGTCGTCCGGCCCCGGCTTGAGCACATGGCGCGGGAACAGGTCGCACATGGCGATCACATCGCGGTGGAAATGCACCGTGCCCTTGGGCTGGCCGGTGGTCCCGCTGGTGAAGGCGATCAGGCAGATGTCGTCGCTAGCGGTATCGCACGCGTCGAACGACTCGGGCTTGCCGGCCATGGCGGCTTCCACCGAACCTGCGCCGCTGCCGTTGAAGTAGCGCACCTGCGCCAGGCTCGGGCAATGGTGCTCGTTGCCGGGATCCAGATTGGCTTCGAGTTCTTCGCGCAGGCGCTCGTCGCACAACGCCGCGCTGACCGCGGCACGGTCGATCACCTGCTTGAGTTCCTTGGCGCGCAGCAACGGCATGGTCGGCACCGCGATCAGCCCCGCCTTGACCACCGCCAGCCAGCACGCTGCCATCATCAGGTTGTTGGGGCCGCGCAGCAGCACGCGATTGCCCGGCACCAGCTTCATATCGCCGGTCAGCACGTGGGCGATGCGGTTGGAGAGCGCTGCCAGTTCGGCATAGCTGACGGTGCGATGGGCGCCGTCCTGCTCGTAGCGGATCGCGATGCGCTCGCCCCGCCCTTCGCGCACATGGCGCTCGACCAGTTCCAGCGCGCAGTTCATGCGCTCCGGATATTGCGTGTCCGCGTTGAACAGCAGTTCCGGCCACTGCTGCGGGGGCGGCAGGCGGTCGCGTGCAAAAGTATCTAGGTGGGCTGTGCTCGCCATGGTTGTCTCCGCTTCCTTCATTCTGGTGATGCTGGTAAGGGCTGTCCGGCCGCGTCAATCACGCTATGCGCGATGCTGTGCCAGCGTTTCGCGCGCGATGATCAGCTTCTGCACTTCGGTGGCACCTTCGTAGATCCGCAGCGAACGGATCTCCCGGTACAGGCTCTCCACGCGCGTGCCCACCTTGACGCCGAGCCCGCCGAACATCTGCACGGCGCGGTCAATGACCTGCTGCGCGTTCTCGGTGGCCACCATCTTGGCCATTGCCGCTTCGCGCGTGGTGCGCACACCGGCCACATCGCGCAGCCACGCGGCGCGGTAGGTCAGCAGCGCAGCCGCGTCGATGGCGGTGGCCATGTCGCCGATTGCCGCCTGGGTCAGTTGCAGGTCGGCCAGCACGCCGCCGAACATGGGCCGCGCGGTGGCGCGCGCGAGTGCTTCGTCAAGCGCGGCGCGGCCGAAGCCCAGCGAGGCGGCCGCCACCGAGGCGCGGAAAATGTCCAGCGTCATCATGGCCACTTTGAAGCCCTGCCCTGCTTCGCCCAGCCGCGCGCCGACCGGCACCCGGCAGTTCTCGAAACGCAGCGTGGCAAGCGGGTGCGGCGCCATGACATCGATCCGCTCGGCGATGGTCAGGCCCGGCGTGTCCGCGTCCACCACGAAGGCGGAGATGCCGCGCGCGCCCGGCGCTTCGCCGGTGCGGGCGAACACGCAGTAGAAGTCGGCGATGCCGCCGTTGGAGATCCAGGTCTTCTCGCCATCGATCACGTAGTGATCGCCGTCCAGTACCGCGCGGCATTGCATTGCTGCCACATCGGACCCGGCGTCGGGCTCGGACAGGGCGAACGCAGCGATCGCCTCGCCGCGCGCCACGCGCGGCAGGTAGCGCTCGCGCATGGCGTCACTGCCCGCCAGCGTGATGGCGCCGCTGCCCAGGCCCTGCATGGCGAAGGCAAAATCGGCCAGGCCGTCGTGACGGGCGAGGGTCTCGCGCAGCAGGCACAGCGAGCGCGAGTCGAGCGTTTCGAGCGCGCCGCCATAGGCAGCGGGCACGCAGTAGCGCAGCCAGCCGGCCTCGCCAAGCTGGCGCACCAGCGCGCGGCAGGCGGCGTCGGTGTCGCTGTGATCGACCGCGAGCGAGGCCGTGGCCCACGCGTCGAGCCGTTGTTCCAGTTCGCGGTGCGCGTCGCCGAAGAACGGCAGGGCGAGATAGCTTTTGTCGGACATGAAGTTCGTACCCTTTCAGTCGCCTTCGAACACGGGCCGCGTCTTGGCCACGAACGCGTCGTAGGCCCGGCGGAAGTCCTTGGTCTGCATGCAGATGGCCTGCGCCTCGGCCTCGGCCTCGATGGCTTCGTCCAGGCCCATGTTCCATTCCTGGTGCAGCAGCTTCTTGGTCACGCCGTGGGCGAAGGTGGGCCCGGCGGCGATTTGCGCTGCCAGCGACCGGGCTTCGGCGAGTACCGCGTCCGGTGCGTGCAGCGCGTTGAAGAAGCCCCATTGCAGCCCTTCCTGCGCATTCATCGCCCGGCCGGTGTACAGCAGCTCGCTGGCACGGCCTTGTCCGATCACGCGCGGCAGCAGCGAGCAGGCGCCCATGTCCGCGCCTGCCAGGCCTACCCGCACGAACAGGAAGGCGGTCTTCGCCTGCTCGGTGCCCAGCCGCATATCCGAGGCCAGCGCCATCATCGCGCCGGCGCCCGCGCAGATGCCGTCGACGGCGCTGATGACCGGTTGCGGGCAGGCCCGCATGGCCTTGATCAGGTCGCCGGTCATGCGCGTGAACTCGAGCAGCTCGGGCATGGTCATGCGGGTGAGCGGGCCGATGATTTCGTGGACGTCGCCGCCCGAGCAGAAGTTGCCGCCGGCGCCGGTGATCACCACGGTCTTGATGTCCGTGGCGTAGCACAGCGCGCGAAACAGATCGCGCAGTTCGGCGTAGGAATCGAAGGTGAGCGGGTTCTTGCGCTCGGGGCGGTTCAGCGTCACGGTGCCGACCTTGCCGTCGGCCGAGACCGACCACAGGAAGTGCTGCGGCTGGTAGCCGGCAAAGCTGCGCTTGTGGTGGCGCATGTCCAGTGCTATTTCACTCATCTCGTTTCTCGCTTGCCTGTTCTGGTTTTCTCGAATTCGTTCGGGATCAACCCGGCATGACCTCGCCGCCGGCCACTGCGATGGCCTGCCCGGTGATCGCGCTGGCGGTGGGCTGGCACAGCCATGCGACCGCGTCAGCCACCTCGTCCGGCTGCACCAGCCTGCCCTGCGGATTGCCCTTGGACAACTCGGCCCGGGCCTGCGCCTCGGTGCGGCCGGTCTTGCTCATGATATTGGCGACCGCGTCGCGCACGATGTCGGTCTCGGTATAGCCAGGGCAGACCGCATTGACGGTCACGCCGCTGCTCGCCACTTCCAGCGCCAGCGAGCGGGTCAGTCCGATCACGCCATGCTTGGCCGCGCAGTAGGCGCTGACATAGCCGTAGCCAACCAGCCCGGCCGTGCTGGCCACATTGACGATGCGGCCCCAGCCGCGTTCCAGCATGCCCGGCAGCGCTGCCTGCGTGCAGAGGAAAGTGCCGGTCAGGTTGACCTCGAGCATGGAATGCCACAGGGCGAGATCCGTCCTGGCGAAGCTCGCGCTGCGCGCCTGCCCGGCGTTGTTGATCAGCAGGTCGACCGGGCCCGCGCGGCCGGACGCTTCCGCGAACGCCGCCGCCACGCTGTCGGCCTGCGAAATATCCGCCGTCACCGTGCCGAGCATGGCGGGCGCGACGACCGCCTCGGCGAGCGCATCGGCTGTCGCTGCCAGCGTGGCCGCGTCGCGCCCCAGCAAGGTGACGCTGGCGCCTTGCGCGAGCAGGCGGCGCGCAATGGCCGCACCGATGCCGCGTCCGCCACCGGTGACCAGCGCGTGCCGCCCCTGCAGGGAAAGATAGGCGCTCATGCTCAGTGATCCTCGGGCTGACGGGCTTGCCGTGCCTGTTGCGCGGCCCGCTCCAGGTTGGTTTCCAGCTGGCGCTTGCCGGCCTGGTATTGCTTGGGCCATGCCAGGTCGCGATGGCCCAGCCGCGCTGCCTCGTGGATGGTCCAGGCGGGGTCCGCCAGGTGCGGGCGGGCAATCGCGCACAGGTCGGCACGGCCGGCGGCGATGATGCTGTCGACGTGGTCGGCTTCGAAGATCGCGCCGACAGCGATGGTGGCGATGCCGGCCTCGTTGCGGATGCGGTCGGCAAACGGCGTCTGGTACATGCGCCCGTACACCGGCGCCTGGTCAGGACTCACCTGCCCCGAAGAACAGTCGATCATATCGGCGCCCGCGCTCTTGAAGGCACGTGCGATCTCGATCGCATCGTCCGGCGTGATGCCGCCTTCGACCCAGTCGTGCGCCGAAATCCGCACCGACATCGGGCGCTCGTGGGGCCACACGGCCCGTACCGCGGCAAAGACTTCGAGCGGGTAGCGCAGCCGCGCGGCCAGCGAGCCGCCGTATTCGTCGCTGCGCTGGTTGGTCAGCGGCGAGATAAAGCTGGAGAGCAGGTAGCCGTGGGCGCAGTGCAGCTCGAGCCAGTCGAAACCCGCCTGCGCGGCACGCCGCGCGGCGGCCACGAAATCATCCCGCACCTGATCCATGTCCGCGCGGCTCATCTCGCGCGGCACTTGCGACACGCCCGGCATATAGGGCAGCGGCGAGGCCGACATCACCGGCCAGTTGCCGCTGGCAAGCGGGTAGTCCATCGCTTCCCAGCCGAGCTGGGTCGAACCCTTGCGCCCGGCGTGGCCAATCTGCATGGCGATGCGCGCATCGCTGTTGGCGTGCACGAAATCGACGATGCGGCGCCAGGCGTCGCGCTGCGCGTCGTTCCACAAACCCGGGCATCCCGGGGTGATGCGCGCATCCGGAGATGTACAGGTCATCTCCGCCACCACCATGCCGGCGCCACCGAGCGCACGCGCGCCCAGGTGGGTCAGGTGGAAGTCGCCGGGCACGCCGTCCTCGCAGGAATACATGGCCATGGGCGACACCACCACGCGGTTCTTCAGCGTGACGCCGCGTACGCGGAACGGCGTGAACATCGGCGGCACCGCGCGCGCATCGGCGGGTTGGCCGGCATTGGCAACGTTGGCCGCCGCCTGTGCCGCGAGCCAGCGCTCGAAGCCCTCGACGTAGCCGGAATCCCGCACGCGCAGGTTCTCGTGCGAGATGCGCTGCGAGCGCGTCAGCAGGGAATAGGCGAACTGCTCCGGCGCCATGCCCGCATAGCGCTCGACGTTCTCGAACCATTCGGTGGAATTGCGCGCGGCATTCTGGATCTTGAGGACCTCGACGCTGCGGGTGGCCTGGTAGCGCTCCAGCGCCTGCGGCAGCACGTCGGCGCCGCCCGGCCCGGCATCGCGGATATTGTTGGCGAGGTCGATCGCATCTTCCAGCGCCAGCTTGGTGCCTGAGCCAATCGAGAAATGCGCGGTATGCGCGGCGTCGCCCATCAGCACCACCGGCACGCGGCGGCCGTCGGCCAGCGTGTTCCAGTGCACCCAGGTGCCGCAGATCACACGCGGAAAGCGGATCCAGTTGGCCGAGCCGCGCAGGTGAGTGGCGTTGCTGATCAGGGCGTTACCGTCCAGGAAGCGGGCAAACAGGCGCTCGCAGAAGGCCACGCCCTCCTCCTGGCTCATCTGCTCGATGCCGGCGGCGCGCCAGACCGGCTCGGGCGCCTCGACGATAAAGGTGGAGGTGTTGTCGTCGAAACGGTAGGCATGGGCCTGGAACCAGCCATGCTCGGTCTTTTCGAAGGCGAAGGTAAAGGCGTCGAACAACTTGCGCGTGCCAAGCCAGACAAAGCGGCACAGGCGGGTATCGATGTCGGGCTGGAAGGTCTCGGCGTAGCGGCCGCGCACGCGGCTGTTGATTCCGTCGGCGGCGATCACGATGTCGGCCTGGTATTGCTGCGCCAGCGCCTGGTCATCCGTGACGTCGGTCTCGAAGACCAGATGCACGCCCAACTCCTCGCAGCGTGCCTGCAGGATATTGAGCAGGCGCTTGCGGCCGATGCCGATAAAGCCATGCCCGCCGGAACGCATGGTGCGCCCGCCGATATGGATGTCGATATCGTCCCAGTGGTTGAATGCCTCGTTGATCTGCTGCGCGCTGACCGGATCGGCCTGCTTGAGGTTGTCCATGGTGGCGTCGGAGAACACCACGCCCCAGCCAAACGTGTCGTAGGGCCGGTTGCGCTCCACTACGTAGACCTCGCTGGAGGGATCCCGCAGCTTCATCAGCAAACCGAAGTACAGGCCCGAGGGGCCTCCGCCGATACACAGCACTCGCATCTTGTCGTCTCCTGCGCGCCGGCCCGGATCCGGCTGGCCCGGCCCCTCGCGGCACATGCGATGCGCGGCAGCGCATCTAGATCATGCTTAAATATTTGATGCTTAAAATATTAGTCCGCATCGGACCGTCGTGCAAGCACAATCTCTGACGCGGTGCAGCGCGTGCCCCGGAAGGCCAGTTCAGCCAACCCGGCAGCGGCGGATACGCCGCGTTTCCAGCCCTAAAACATGCCTCTGCCGCCGCTCGCCCTCCGGCGCGCGGCGGCCAGGACAGCCTTCAGCCTTGCATCGCCGCCTGGAGTTGCGCCAGCGCGGTGGGATCTTCGATCGTGGTGAGATCGCCGGGGTTGCGGCCTTCCGCCACCGCCTGCATGGCGCGGCGCAGCAGCTTGCCGGAGCGGGTCTTGGGCAGCGCATTGACGAAGAACACGCGCGCCGGGCGCGCCACCGCGCCCAGTTGCCGGTCCACGGTCTTCATCACGTCGCCTTCCAGCGCCAGCCGGTCGGCCTGGGTTTCGATGCGGCCCGCGTCGCGCGCGATCACGAACGCCATCGCCACCTGCCCCTTCAGCGCATCGTGCACGCCCACCACCGCCACCTCGGCCACCGCCGGGTGCGACGAGATGCTCTCCTCGATCTCGCGCGTGCCCAACCTGTGGCCCGCCACATTGATGACGTCGTCGGTGCGGCCCAGGATAAAGATATAGCCGTCCTCGTCCTGCACACCCCAGTCGAACGTCGAATAGCAGCGGCGGCCCGGCACGCCGGACCAATAGGTCTTGACGAAGCGTTCATCGTCGCCCCACACCGTGGTCATGCACCCCGGCGGCAACGGCCCGTCGATGGCGACCACGCCTTTCTGCCCCGGCGCGCATTCGGCGCCGGTGGCTTCATCGACGATCTTCAGGTCGTAGCCATAGACCGGCACGCCGGGCGACCCCAGCTTGGCCGGCAACGGTTCGATACCGCGCTGGATGGCGATGATCGGCCAGCCCGTCTCGGTCTGCCAGTAGTTGTCCACCACCGGCTTGCCAATGCCCTGCTGGATCCAGCTGGCGGTGGGTTCGTCGAGCGGCTCGCCGGCCAGGAACAGCAGGCGCAGGCTGGAGAGGTCGTAGCGCGTGAGCCAGGCCGGGTCCTGCTTCTTCAGCACGCGAATGGCGGTGGGCGCGCTGAACATGATGTTCACGCGGTACTGCTCCACCAGTTGCCACAGGATGCCGCCGTCCGGGCGCACCGGCGTGCCTTCGTACATCAGCGTGGCCATGCCGGCCAGCAGCGGCCCGTACACGATGTAGCTGTGCCCCACCACCCAGCCGATATCGGAGCTGGAAAACATGGTGTCGCCAGCCTTGCCGCAGAAAATGTAGTCCATCGAGGTGGCCAGCGCGACCGCGTAGCCGCCGGTGTCTCGCTGCACGCCTTTTGGTTTGCCGGTGGTGCCCGAGGTGTAGAGCACGTAGGACGGCTCGCTCGATTCGAGCCAGACGCACGGCACGCGCGCCGCGCCCACGCGCTCGCGCCAGGCTGCGTAGTCTTCGTCGCGGCCGGGCGTGAGCGCCATCGGCGCGAGCTGGCGATCCACCAGCAGCACGCGTTCGGGCTTGTGCGCGGCCAGCGTCACCGCCTCGTCGAGCAGCGGCTTGTAGGGCACCACCTTGCCCGCGCGCGAGCCGGCGTCCGCGCTGACGATCACACGCGGCTGCGCGTCGTCGATGCGCGCGGCCAGGCTGACCGAGGCGAAGCCGCCGAACACCACCGAGTGAATGGCGCCGATCCGCGTGCATGCCAGCATGGCAAAGGCGGCCTCGGGAATCATCGGCATGTAGATCAGCACGCGGTCGCCCTTGACCACGCCCATCTGCTGCAGGATCGCAGCCATGCGGTTGACCTCGTCATGCAGCTCGGCGTAGCTGTAAGTGCGATGCTGGCCGGTTTCGGTCGACACATAGATCAGCGCGGGCTGGTCCGCGCGCGCCGCCAGGTGACGGTCGACGGCGTTGTGGCAGAGATTGGTGCGCCCGCCAACGAACCACCGGGCAAATGGCGGACGGCTATCGTCCAGCACGGTCTCGAACGGGGTTTCCCAGTCGATGCGGCGAGCCTGTTCGGCCCAGAAACCTTCGGGATCGCTCACTGAGCGTGCGTGCAGGGCACGGGTAGCCGTCATGGCTTGTCTCCTCCGCTTGAATGCGGGTTGTCTATGTGCAGTTTGTCTTGGCCGGGCGAACCGCCTGATGCTGCCTGCTTTCGCCCGTTAGTTTGCCACCATTCCAGGCGCATGGCGGCTGGCTTGCCGAAGCCGAGCCAGCCCACCGGTACCTGCAGTCTGGGTACGCCGGCTTACGCAAGGCTTACCGCTGACACACCGCAGCAAGCAAAAAGGGCGTGCCATTGGCACGCCCTTGATCTGGCTCAAACTCGCTGGCTCGAACCCGTTGGCCCTAGCCCGGCCCGCGCGGTCAGCGCGCGTGCGCCTTGGTCTTGGCAGGCGCCGCGGCGGCCTTGCCGGCCGGTTTCGCGGACGGTTTGGCGCCGGCCTTGGCTGCCGGGACCGCCGGAGCGGCTTTGGCCGTCCTGCCGGCGCCGGCAGCAGCCTTGCGCGGGGACGCCTCCACCGTCACACGCTGACGGCCCGCCGCGCGGCCCTTGGCAGTTGCCTGCACCGGCTCGCCGCGAACCGGCGCCAGGGCGGACGCAGTGGACGGCGTGTCGGTGGCACTGGCGAAACGGGCCGCCGAACGCGCCGGCACCATCAACACAAGGCTCTGCCCCGCCACCAGCTTGGTGCCGGAAAGCTTGTTCCAGGATTGCACCTGCCCGGCCGACACGCCGTAGCGATGCGCCAGCGAAACCACCGTGTCGCGCCGCCCCGCGCGCACTACCACGCGGCGCGCGTCCGGCACATCGGGCTCGACTGCCATTATGGCGTTCTCCGCCAGCGTGGCGCTGATGTCCTGGCTGTGATTCTCCGAGCGCGGCACCACCACGGTGGAACCGGCCTTCAGCCGCATGCCCTTGGGAATGCGGTTGATCTCGCGAATGGTGTCCGCGTCGATATTCAGCCGCGCCGCCAGCGCCTCGATGCGCTCGCGGTTGTCCACCGTCACCGCTGTCCAGCTCGACAGGCCGCCCCGGTAGGTGTTGAGGTTGTACTGGAAGCGCTCGGCGTTATCGAAAGGCAGCAGGATCTGCGGATTCGCCGCGCCCAGGATCACCGGCCGGTTGAAGGACGGGTTCAGCGCCTTGAACTCGTCGAGCGGCATATTGGCGAGCTTGGCCGCCAGCGAGACGTCGATATCGCGCGAGGTGGTCACCGTGACGAAGTACGGGTGGTCGGGAATATCCGGCAGCTTCACCCCGTACATCTGGGGGTTGGCAATGATGTTCTTGACCGCCTGCAGCTTGGGCACGTAGTAGCGCGTCTCGTTGGGCATGGTCAGGCTGGCGTAGTCCGTCGGCAGCCCGCGCGCCTGATTGCGCGCGATGGCCCGCGAAACCGCGCCCTCGCCCCAGTTATACGCCGCCAGCGCCAGTTGCCAGTCGCCGAACATGTCGTACAGCCGCTGCAGGTAATCCAGTGCTGCGTCGGTCGACGCCAGCACATCGCGCCGTTCGTCGCGGAACATGTTCTGCTTCAGCTTGTAGTCCTTACCGGTGCTCGGAATGAACTGCCACATGCCGGCCGCCTTGGCGGTGGACTCGGCCTGCGGGTTGAAGGCGCTTTCCACGAAGGGCAGCAACGCCAGCTCCGTGGGCATCTTGCGGCGTTCCAGTTCCTCGACGATGTGATAGAGGTAGCGGCTCGAGCGCGCGACCATCCGTTCCATGTATTCCGGCCGCTGCGCGTACCACTGCGTGCGATCGTCAACCAGCGTGCCTTCCAGGTCCGGCATGCCGAATCCGCGGCGGATACGGTCCCAGATGTCGCTCGACGGCCCGCGCATCCAGTCGAGGCTGTCGCGGTCCAGGTTGATCACGGCCGCGCTGTTGATCGAATTGAGCGGATCGGGCTTCGAATACGCAGGTTTGGAAGCGGAGGCGGTCGTGCTGACGCCATCGGCGGCGCCGGGCGGAGTTGGCGTGCCGGCACACGCTGCGAGCAGCGCGGCACACGCAACCACCGCCAGTAATCGACCAATTTTCATTAAGTTCTCAAATCGTGACGCTAAAAATTTGCCTGATGCTAAGAAAAAGCGGCTTTCGCGTCAATGAAATTTTCCCTGCGGCGGCGCCAGGGCAGCGCCGCCAGGAACATGACAGGTACACGGGAATCGCCCTCCCGGCTTGCGGGGTCAACGGCTGGCGGGTCCGCCACGCCGGCCTGTGGCAATAAGGAATCAGCGGAAATTGTCTTTCCAGCCACGCAGCGCGCCGAAGGCCGCCGCGTCGTTGGCTGCCGGGCCACCCGCATGGGCGGCCACCGCCAGGCGTACCGAAGGTTCGCGCGAACGCAGGAAGGGATTGACCTCCCGCTCCTGCGCAACCGTGGTCGGTACAGTGGGCGTGCCGGCGGCGCGCAACGCATCCACGCGGGCCTCCCAGGCTGCCAGCGCGGCATTGTCCGGTTCCACCGCCCGCGCAAAGCGCACATTGCTGCGCGTGTACTCGTGGGCGCAATACACGCGGGTGGCGCCGGGCAGCGCCGCCAGCTTGTCCAGTGAGGCCAGCATCTGCGCCGGCGAACCCTCGAACAGCCGCCCGCATCCGCTGGCGAACAGCGTATCGCCGCAGAACACGGCCGGACCGGCGCCGGGCAGATCCGCCACGTAGGCGACGTGACCGGCAGTGTGACCCGGCACGTCGAGCACCTTGAGCCGCAGCGCGGGATGGGCCACCGCCACGGTGTCGCCTTCGCGCACGGCCACGGTACGCCCGCCGATGCGTTCGCCGGCCGGCCCGATCACGGGCAATGGCGCGCCATCCGGCGCCACCGGATGCGCCGCCAGCAGCCCGGCAACCCCGCCCTGGTGATCGCCATGATGATGGGTGATTACAATAGCGCCCAGCACCAGCCCCGCGCGTGCCAGGAAAGCCTCGACCGGCGCGGCTTCGCCCGGGTCGACCACGGCGGCGCAGTGACCGTCGTGGATAGCCCAGATATAGTTATCCTGGAATGCGGGAATCGGCTCCACCTTCAACATGCGTGCTCCTATGTCCAAGCGTCCGATTATAAATTGGGAAGACTGGCTTGCCTCGCCTCCCGGGCAATACATGCTCCAGTGGGAGCAGGGTCAGTACGACCGGACCGTCGTGGATATCTTCGGCTACCACGCGGTGCAGCTTGGCCTGCCGCACATCGACACGCTGCGCGAAAACCGCATGCCGTTCTCCGCACTGGCGCTGGCTCCCGGCAGCGGCCCCCATGGCCCACGCGCCCAGGCCGACGCCCGCCAGCTGCTGTGCCGCTTCGACGAATTGCCGTTCGAAACGCAAAGTATCGATCTGATCACCCTGCCCCATATCCTGGAGTTTTCGGAAGATCCCCACGAGGTGCTGCGCGAGGTATCGCGAGTGCTGATGCCCGAAGGCCGCGTCGTGGTGACCTGCTTCAACCCCATGAGCCTGTGGGGCGCGCGCCAGGGCCTCAAGCGGCTGGGCGCCGATCCTTTCCTGCCCAACGACAGCCAGTCGATCGGTTTCGTGCGGATCAAGGACTGGCTCAAACTGCTGGGTTTCGATATCATCCGCGGCCGGTTTGGCTGCTATTGCCCGCCCTACCACACAGAGCGCTGGCTGCAGCGCACCGCCTTCATGGAAAAGGCCGGCGACCGCTGGTGGCCGATCTTCGGCTCAGTCTATATGATTTCGGCGGTCAAGCGCGTGCGTAATATCCGCCTGGTCGGCCCCGCCTGGAAGAGTCCCAAGACGGCACTGTCACCCGTCGCCGCGCCGGTGGCCTCGCCCACGGGCACCCACGGCAAGGCGCCCGGCGACGAGCATTGAGCGCCACCGGCGCACACCCAATCACCCCGGTCGGCACCGCGCGCCATTGCCGTGCCAACCTTAGCGACAACGCAATGCAATCCAACGAAATCGAAGACGTCACCATCTACTCTGACGGCGCCTGCAAAGGCAACCCCGGCCGCGGCGGCTGGGGCGCTGTGCTGGTCTCCGGCAGCAACGAAAAAGAACTGTTCGGCGGCGAGCCCCTGACCACCAACAACCGCATGGAAATGACTGCCGTGATTGAAGCCCTGCGCGCGCTCAAGCGGCCGTGCCGGATCAAGGTCTACACCGACTCCCAGTACGTGCAGAAAGGCATCGGCGAATGGCTGCCGGGCTGGAAGGCGCGCGGCTGGAAGACCGCCGACAAGAAGCCGGTGAAAAACGCCGACCTCTGGCAGGAAATGGACAAGCTCGCGCAGCAGCACGACATCTCCTGGCACTGGGTGCGCGGCCACAACGGCCATCCGGGCAACGAGCGCGCCGACGCCCTCGCCAACCGCGGCGTGGACTCGCTCAAGGGTTAAGGACCGGCCCCGACGGCCGCCTGCCCCGCCCCTCCGGTTAGAATGCCCGCCATGCGACAGATCGTTCTCGACACCGAAACCACCGGCCTTAGCGCCGCCACCGGCGACCGCCTGATTGAAATCGGCTGCGTGGAGCTGCTCAACCGCCGCCTCACGGGCAGGCACCTGCACTTCTACGTCAACCCGGAACGCGATATCGACGAAGGCGCGATCGCGGTGCACGGCATCACCGTCGAATTCCTGGCCGACAAGCCCAAGTTCGCGGAAGTGGTGCACGAGATCCGGGAGTTCGTCCAGGACGCCGAACTGATCATTCACAACGCGCCCTTCGACCTTGGCTTCCTCGACATGGAATTCAAGCTGGTCGGGCTGCCCCCGTTTCGCGAGCACGCGGGCAATGTGATCGACACCCTGCGCGAAGCGCGCCAGATGTTCCCCGGCAAGCGCAATTCGCTCGATGCGCTGTGCGACCGCCTCGGCATCAGCAATTCGCACCGCACCCTGCACGGCGCACTGCTCGATGCGGAACTGCTGGCCGAGGTCTACCTCGCGATGACGCGCGGCCAGAACTCGCTGGTCATCGATATGCTCGACGGCGGCGGCGCGCAAAGCGACGCCCTGGCATCCACTGACCTCTCGCGCCTGGACCTGCCGGTGCTGATGGCCAGCGAGGAAGAGACCACCGCGCACCTGGCCGTGCTCAAGCAACTGGACAAGGCGAGCGGCGGCAAGGTGGTGTGGCAGGAAAACGCGCCCGCGGCTGAAGCGGCGTGAGCCTGCCAGGAAAGCCCGAAGCGATTTTTTGCAGAATTTTCCAGAAAGGGCTTTACAAGATACAAGCGCGCTGACATAATCTTGTTTCTCTGCAGCACGGCAGTAACAACGCAGCAGCAGGGGTGGTTAGCTCAGCGGTAGAGCACTGCCTTCACACGGCAGGGGTCACAGGTTCAATCCCTGTACCACCCACCAAAATTCGGTGAAGAATGAAGGACTTGCGGCGACAGCCCAAGTCCTTTTTTCTTTGGGTGAAAGAATTTCCGCCGAAGCCATCGCGACACCTTGCATCGAAGATACCGTCGAACCCAGGTGGGCGGCCCGATTCCGCGACTCCCCCGATTCTGTCCATTGCCCAAGCGCCCAAGCGGCGGCCACTGCAGGAAGGTGCCGGGACCATGGCCATCCGGATTCCTCCACCGTCATTCCTTGGTACCATCCAGCTCCAGACTCGCACACAAGCCAAGATGCGCCGCGCTTCCTGCAATGAAATCCATGGAGATCATGCCGTGCAATACAAGAAGGTGTTGGCAGCGGTGGCCTGCCTGATATCGGCGGCATGCACTACGACCACGCCCGCGCCATCTGCTGGCCGACAGATGTCGACGTATGACATGGACACCGAGTACACGGTTGAATACGTTCCAGACGGCTTCACCCTGATGGTCAACTATCGCTATTCGCAGTTCATCGTGCGATCCAGTTCGGCCGATGCGGCGTGCAAAGCAGCGCTTGCCAGCGTAGCCAACAGCCTGGCCGAGCGCCGGCAACGGCCGATCGAGCCGGTCAACGAACAGCTAGTCAAGGTCACTACCACCAGGAGCTGGTCCGGCAAGGTGGCCGCCTGCGCTGCCTCCGCGCCGATAGCCTGGAAACGCTAACACGGAGGCGATAGTCCATTTGGGAGGTGCCCGGCCCAGAAGGATGGAGACCGGAGGGCCTCCTGCGGAAGAGATCCAGCATGGCAACGACGGCGCGCCGCCGCCTCAGCAGCCACCCTTCGCGGCGGCTGGCGTGGCAGGAGAGACGACCAATCCTTGGGAAGCATCCAGCTTCTGGCGGAATTCCGCATGGGCAAGATCTTCCTGGATCGGCAGTTGCTCAAACAAGCCCTTCCACAGGAATATGGAGAAGTAAATCTTCAGGTGCTCGGGATAGTCGGGCGCTTCGGGAGCCATCGCAACGCTAAGCGTAAACAAGCCTTCCAGGCTGATGCTGCCCCAGGTTCCGGGAGCGCTTGTGGTGCAAGGACCTATCCCGAAGAGGAACTGAGTCGGGACGGACTGCTCAGGACAAGCCAGCACCAGGTCCGAGGGGCTCAAGGCCTCATCATGCTCATCAAGTCGCCCCACCGACGGGACACGATAGACCGCGAAGAGATTCAAGCCGGTGATACGGCCCAAGGGCTCCATGAACACGCTTTCGCCGGGCCGGTGGTCCAGGTGGACTTGCCCGGTTGCGTGATACGACAACTTCCTGGTTTTCGGCTGCCCGATCCGGTCAGAATCGGCGCCCGTGCCTTCCTGAACGGTGCCGGCGCGGACGAACCGGATATTCAGCGGGCCCTCATCTTCGATTGCGTATCGCGCAAGCCGGCGGTAACCGCCTTTGCTCTCCACTAGAATCCAACCGCCAACCTTCTCAGCCATTTCGCTTCCCGGGGTTCCCTGATCGTCCTGCCCGGCCGCGCCCGTCCACCAGCGGGACAGGATGGGCCTGCAGGAATTCGCGCCGCTCGCCCGGCTCCTTAGAAATTCGCCACCACGCCACCCATCGGCGGCCGATAGTCCAGCAAACGCGACAACTCCGCCGCAGCCCCCCTCACCTGCTCCACCATCGCATCCAGCCGCGCCGGATCGATGCGCGAGGCCGGGATGGTGGCCCCAAGCGCCGCCACCACCTTGCCGCTGCGGTCGCGCACCGGCGCGGCGATGGTCGAGATGCTGGTTTCGAAGAAGCCTTCCTGCAGCACATAGCCGCGCTCGCGGTCGCGCTGGACCATGTCGAACAGCGCTTCCACGGTCTTGGGCGTGCTGTCCGAGAAGACTTCCAGTTGCGGCTCGGGATAGAGTTCGCGCAACGCCTCCAATGTCAGGTCTTCAAGCAGCACACGGCCGAGCACGGTAGCGTGCGCCGGCAGGCGGGTGCCGACGTTGACCGAACTGGCGAACGGCGTGGGGGCCACGGACTTGGCCACATAGACAATGGAGCGGCCGTCGCGCACCACGAGGTTGCAGGGGTAGTTGATCTCGTCGCGCAGGCGGTCCAGCAGCGGGCGGCCCAGTTCGGTCAATTCCAGCGAAGCGAGGTAGTCGAAGCCGAGGCGCAGCACCGCCATGCCGAGCCGAAACTCGCGGCCACCGTCGGTGCGCTCGACAAAGCCCATCATCTCCAGCGTGGTCAGCAGGCGGAACACCGTGGAGCGCGGGACCTGGAGCCTGCGAGCCAGTTCGGCCGCGGACAAGGTCTTCTCGTTGCGGCTGAACTCGCCCAGCAAGCGCAGGCCGCGTTCAAGTCCCGGCACGATGTACTTGTCCTGGAGATCGGTTGGCTCGACAGCGTCTGTCATGGTGATATCTCTGCGAATGAAGTGCTTTGGCGTTGCTATATGGTACTGGCTTTGGGCCAGGCCCCGCCCGATGCGGGCCGCGCACCCCGGCGCGCCATCCCGCGACTGACGGATATAACACGCCCGGCGTCGATCCTCCAGCACTTCAATCACCAGACCGGTGCCCGCCCCCTACCCCCTCAGGTATTCCCGCAGCCAGGCCGCGCATTCGCCGGCGTGCTGCGCCGGCCAGCGCACGGTAATGGTCGCGTTGGGCTGGCGGACCTCGATGCAGATATCCGTCAGTGGTCCCCGGTCCGGGTTTCCACCGCCGGTAGCGGCCGCCGGCGAAAACAGCCGTGACCACCAGCCTCCGGTGCCATTTCCGTTGACCCGCCCCGCCGCTGCCTTCGCGATGGCTGGCCGCGCGGGGATTGCCTCGCCAGCGGCAACTGGCAAAGTGGCGGCCACAAGCTCGGCCGGCGATTCGGCGAACGCTTTCGCGACCTCCGCGGCGGCGCCACCCGGCGCCACAGCCTCCGCAGGCGCCACCAGCCGTGCCGACAGATTCGCACCGAACTCCTCCCACATCCGGTCCGCCTTTGTCTTCATCACGCTCAGCCCGAATGTGCCGAGCCGGCCCAGCACATCCACGTTGATCTTCATGCGCAGCTCGGTCTGGCCGTCCGGCTGCCCGGTCAGGAAGATCTCGCTGGACTGCTTGAGCGAACTGGCCACCGAGGCGTCCTCGCCGGTGCCCTCGCTGCGCAGGTAGTGGGGCGCGCGCATCTCGACAATGGTTGTCTTGATCTTGAAGCGCGCGCTGACAAAGGCGATCTTGACCTGGATATGGGAGACGTACTCCACATCGCTGACCACTTCGATCGACTGCATGCCCGGCACGCACCCACCCATCACATTGGGATCGAGCAGCAGTGCCCACACACGTGCCGGCGTTGCGCCGACGACAAGGGTTTTTTCAATTTCCACGCATCTTCTCCGCGGCGGACAGAATGGACTCGACGATGCCGACGTAACCGGTGCAGCGGCACAGGTTGCCGTTCAGGCCGGCACGGACTTCCTCTTCTGTGGGGTTGGGGTTGTGCGCCAGCATGGCGCAGGAGGTCATCAGGAAGCCGGGGGTGCAGTAGCCGCACTGCAGCCCGCCGCATTCCATGAAGCTTTGCTGCAGCGGATGCAGCTCACCGCCGGCGCTCAGGCCTTCGACCGTGGTGACGTCGCGGCCCCGCACCTGCACGGCGAGCATCAGGCAGGACTTCACGACTTCGCCATCCACCAGCACGGAGCAGGCGCCGCAGATGCCGGTCTCGCAGCCGCGCTTGGTGCCGGTCAGGTTGAGATCGTCGCGCAGCAGGTCCGACAACAGCCGCCGCGCCGGTACGTCGACGCTGTGCGCTTCGCCGTTGACGGTGAGTTCGATGTTGATCTTTTGCATGGGAAATCCTTATTCCGCCGCCAGTCCGAACAGCGTGGCGATGCTTCGCCGCGCCACGGTCCGGACCATCTCGCGGCGATAGTCCGCGTTGCCGCGCATGTCGGAGACGGGGTCGATATCGGCGGCCACGATGTCAGCCGCCTCGGCCGCCACCTCCGGCGTGACGGCCTTGCCGGCAAGGAAGGCTTCGGCACGCCGCAGGCGTGCGGGAATCGGCGTGGACGCGCCCACGGCAAGCCGCGCCTCTATGCAGGCCGGCCCCGCGCGGCGTGCCAGCAGCGCCACGCTGGCCAGCGGCCGGTGTTCCGCGGCCGTGCGCAGGAAGCGGGCATAGTGGCCCACCGCATCGGGCGCTGGCGCCGGAATGCGGATCTCGGTCACCAGTTCGTCGGGTTCGAGGGCCGTGGTGTAGTAGTCGACAAGAAACGCTTCCATCTCCAGCACGCGCTCGCCGCGCCGCCCGGCCACCACCACCTGCGCCTCCAACGCCATCAGGCAGCCCGGTGGATCCGTGGCCGGGTCGGCATAGCAGAGGTTGCCGCCGATCGTGCCCTGGTTGCGCACCTGCGGATTGGCGACGCGCCCGGCCATGCTGGCCAGCATGGGGTAATGCGCCTGCACCAGCGGCGAACGCGCTACCTGCGCATGCAAGGCGAGCGCGCCGATGCGCAGCCCGTTGCGCGGGTCGTACTCGATCTTGCGCAGCGCATCGAGCCGGCCCAGCGATACCAGGTGTGCCGGTGTGAGCATGCGCTGGCGCATGCCAAGCATCAGCGCGGTGCCGCCGGCTATCACGCGGCACTCGTCGCCGAGGTCGGCCAGCATATGCCCCGCCTCCTGCACCGAGCCCGGTTCCAGAAATTCGAAATCACGCATGATGCGTCTCCTTTTCCTTGCGCTCGCGCAGCGCGGCCAGCACCTTCTCCGGCGTGATGGGCAGCGAGGTGATGCGTACGCCGATCGCGTCGTGGACGGCGTTGGCGATGGCCGCGGCGCCCGGCAGGATGGCGGTTTCGCTGGCGCCCTTGGCGCCGTAGGGCCCGTTGGGATCGTTGGACTCGACCACCTCCGTGCGCAGCGCGGGCACGGCGTCGGCGGTGGGCATGGTGTAGTCGGCAAAGTTGCCGTTGAGGATGCGGCCATCCTCGATCTGCAGATGTTCGTACAGCGTCCACCCGATCGCCTGCACGGTGGCGCCATGCGTTTGCCCGTGCACCGCCAGCGGATTGATGGCCTTGCCGCAGTCGTCCGACACGAAGCTGTCGATCACCGTGACCTGTCCGGTCACGGTATCCACTTCGACTTCAACCGCCTGCGCCGCGAACGAATAAGCCGGGGCAATGTTGCCGTAGTAGTTGGCGTCGTGCATCACCGTTGGCGCGTCGTAGGTGGCACGCACCATCAGCCCTTCGCCGCCATGACGGAAGATATGCAGGCGCGCGATCTCGGCAAGAGTAGCCTGCTTGCCGGCGTCGTTGCGGGCACGGATCACGCCGTCCGCAATATCGAGTTCGTCGCGGGGCACGCCAAGTTTTTCCGCGGCAACGGTCAGCAGCTTCTGCCGGGCCTCGCGCGCAGCCTTCATCACGGCGTTGCCCGAAATGATGGTCACGCGCGAAGCCAGCGAGCCCAGGCAGAACGGCGCCACGTCGGTATCCGGCGCGCAGACGGTGACATGCGACAGCGGAATGCCAAGCTCCTGCGCGCAGATCTGGCTGAGCATGGTGTTGGCGCCCTGTCCCATATCGCACTCGCTGGTGAGCAGCATGGCGCGCCCGTCCTCATTGACCTTGAGCACGATGGTGGAGCCGTCCCAGTTGCCCAGGGTGCGATTGCCGCTGACATGCATGGCGGCGGCGATGCCAAGTCCGCGCCGGCGCGTGCCGGTTTTTCCCGAGGCATCGGCACGGCGCGCATCCCACCGGATGGCCGCGCGCGTTTGCTCAAGGCATTCCACCAGGCCGCTGCTGCCGATCTTCCAGCCATGCACGCTGGTGTCGCCCGTGCGGATGGCGTTGCGCTTGTGGACTTCGATGGGATCCATGCCGAGCATCTCCGCCAGCATGGTGAGGTGGCTGTTCAGCGGGAACTGCATCTGCTGGCCGCCAAAGCCGCGAAACGCGCCGCGCGGCTGCGTGTTGGTATAGGCGAGCACTGCGTTCGAGCGCACGTTCTCGACGCGGTGCATGTTGTCGCTGCGCATCGCGGTGACGTGCATCACGTCGCCGGCCAGGCCGGCATAGGCGCCGCACTCCGCCACGATCCTGACGTCCTTGGCGACGATCATCCCCTGCGCATCCAGCCCCATCTTCAGCCAGACCCTGGCCGGCACGCTGGCGCGCGCGCCAAGAAAATCCTCTAACCGGTTGTTGACGAAGCGCACCGGGCGCTCCAGCCGGCTCGCCAGCAAGGCCGCGATCAGGCTGTTGTTCTCCTCCACGATCTTGGCGCCGAAGCCGCCGCCGGTGACCGCCTGGATCACGCGGATGGTGGAGGCGGGACGATCGAGCGCTTCCGCCAGGCGCGCGCGCGCGAGGAACACGGATTGCGTCGACGCCCATACCGTCAGCCGGCCGTTGCCGTCCTGCGCCGCCACCGTGGCCATCGGCTCCAGATAGCCGGGATATTGCGACTGCATGTCGTAGGTGGCCTCGTAGACCACCGCGGCGCGGGCGAAACCGGCATCGATGTCGCCGCGCTCGATATGCATCTCGTGCGCGATATTGCGGGTGCCCGCGTGCACCTCGGACGCGCCGCCGGCAAGCGCGGCCTCCGGGCTCAGGATCGCGGGCAGTTCTTCGTACTCCACGCGGATCAGGTCCAGCGCGTCGCGCGCGGTTTCTTCATCGACGGCGGCGACCGCGGCCACTTCCTCGCCCACGTAGCGGACCACGCCGGCTGCCAGGATGCGCTGCTCCTTGCGATGTGGCCCCCACAGCCGCGCGGGCGTGTCGCTGCCGGTCAGCACCAGCCTGACGCCCGGGAGCGCACGCGCCGCCGAGGTATCGATGCGAACGATGCGGGCATGCGGATACGGGCTGCGCAGCACCTTGGCGTGCAACATGCCGGCCTGCTTGATATCGCCGGCGTACACGGCCCTGCCCAGCACCTTCTCCCGCGCCGTCACTTGCGGCGTGGATGTTCCCACTGTCGACGTACTCAAGCCGACCTCCTGCTAAGTCTGAAAACGATCGATAAGCCGGCGCAACCGCCGCCGGCCCGCGTCACTCGGCGGTGATGCCGAAATCCCGGATGACCTTGCCCAGCCGCTCGTAGTCGGAGGCGTTGACCTTCTCCAGCACGGCGGGCGCGCCGCCGACTGGGACAGCGCCGAAGGTGGCCATCTTCTCGGCGATGTCGGGCAGCCTGACGATCTCGTTGAGCTGTTCGTTGAGCAGCTTCACCACATCGGCGGGCGTGCCCTTGGGCGCCATGACGCCGTGCCATGCGCCGACGACCACGTCCCGGTAGCCGAGCTCCGACAGCGTCGGCACATTGGGCAGCAGCGGCGAGCGCTTGGGATCGGTCACGGCCAGTGCGATCAGCTTGCCGGTGTTGATGTACTGCGCGACCGGCCCCAGCGTCACGTAGGCGAAGTTGACATGACCCGCGACCACATCGTTCACGGCGGGCGCCACGCCCCGGTACGGCACGTGCTGGATCTTCATGCCCGCCGCGCGGTTCAGCCATTCGCCGGCGATATGCATGGGCGAGCCGGCGCCGGGGCTGGCGTAGGTCAGCGCCTTGCCGGCCTTCGCCGCGGCAACCATCTCCTGCACGTTCTTGATGCCGCCAGCGGGATACGCCACCAGCAGCACGGTCTGCGTGCCGGTCTGGATCACGGGCGTGAAGCCATGCAGCGCGTCGTAGCTGGCGCTGGGCGGCAGCTTCAGCACCATCGGCGCGGTGGTGAACGGGTTGGGCGTGAACAGCAGCGTGTAGCCATCGGCGGGCGCGCGCCCGACCAGGGCGTTACCCACGACGCCGCCGGCGCCCGGTTTGTTTTCGACGATGACGGGCTGCTTCAGGCGGATCGACAGCTTCTCCGCGTACATCCGCGCCATGGAATCGGTATCGCCGCCGGGCGGATACGCGACCACGATCGTGACAGGCTTGGCGGGATAGGCATGCGCGAGCGCGCTGCCGGCGCCAAGCGCTATCGCGGCGATCGCCGATGCAAGGATCTGACGTCGGGCAAGGTTCATCTACGGCTCCTGTGGGGACGCACCACGTTGGCGGGGAATGGCTTCGTGGATGCAGTGTTCGGCACTATGAAAAGGACGGGAACGCATTCGATGTGCGTTTTATTGGTAAGACGCCAGTTCAGGAGAGGAACATGTTTACCATCGTAGATTGCGCTTGTTGACCACTCAACTTACGTTAAACCCCAATTGACATATTGACTTGCTATTCATTGATTCCGGATCGTCAAGCAGCCTGCGAGGCAATGGAAGGCGCAGCCCCTGTGAGACAATCAGACCCCGATTACTCGCCGCCCGGCGTGTGGCTCAAGAGACATGGATCAAACGAAGCGCGAAGCCAGCCCCGCCGAAGGCACGGCAGTGCACCCCGAGGCCAATTGCCCCTGGGAGACGCTCGATGAGGAAGGTAACGGGCTGGTCGTCGACGACTTCCTGACGACCATGCTGAGTCAGCTGGTGAACGCCTTGCGCCGCACCGTCACCCTGCCCTATGCGGAACAGTTCGAACTGACGGTGCCCGAATGGCGCCTGCTGGCGCTGCTGGCCCACGCGCGGCGGTTGCCCTTTGCCGAGCTGGTGGTGCAATCGACTTCGGACAAGGCCCTGGTCAGCCGCACCTTGCGCCTGCTGGAAAGCCGTGGACTGGTGAAGATCGACGCCGAGGGCAATACCCCGCGCAAGAAACTGATCTGCAGCATCACGCCGCAAGGCCTGGCGCTGCACGAACAGGTGATGCCATTGGCCAGGAAGGGCCAGGCGGAGGTGATTCGGCTACTGGAGCCGGAGGAGCGCCGTGCGATGTACCTGGCGCTGAGGAAGCTGCACGGCTTGTGCGTCGCGCCCGGCCGCAAGGACGCGATTCCGGGCGAGTAAAGAGCGGGCGCTCTGGCGAGCGCCCGCGGCCTTGCGTGCTTCAGGCCTCGAGTTGTTCGAGCACCTTGCCCTTGGTTTCAATGCCAAGGAAGTGAATCGTCAGCGCGGCCAGGAACGGCACCAGCGCGAGCGCATAGAACGCGCTGCTGAGGTTGCCCGTGCCGATCGTATTGGCGACCAGCGTCGGCGCGAAGATCGCCGCCAGTTTCAGCCAGGCGCCCCCGAAGCCGCAGCCCATCGCGCGGATGCTGGTGGGATACAGTTCCGGCGTGTACACATAGGCCGTGATAAAGCCGCTGGCCAGGAAACCAAGGGACAGCGCGCACAGGCCCGCCACCACATACACCGACTCCGCGTGGAACACGCCGGCCAGCGCCAGCGACAATGCACACAGGACAAACGAGACGTTGATCACCGGCTTGCGGCCCACTTTGTCGACGATCATCGCGCAGACCAGCGAGCCCACCACGCCCAGCACCGACGCGCCGGCGGCGAGATTCAGCGCCAGTTGCAGCGGCGCGTGATACACGGTCTTGTAGATCGTCGGCAGCCAGGTCGACAGCCCGTACTGGATAAAGCCGCAGGTGGCCCACAGCATCCACACTGCCAGCGTGCGCCCGATATAGGCCTTGCCCAGCAGGTCCTTGACGCCGCGGCGCGGATGCTTGTGGGTCATCGCATCGTAGGAGGACACATCGCCCAGCGGCGCCAGCGGCCCCTTGGCGCGCGCCTCGAAGGCCTGCAGCGCGCGGTCGGCTTCCTCCAAGCGGCCCTTCTCCGCCAGCCAGCGCGGCGACTCCGGAATGGCCCGGCGCAGGATGAAGAAGAGGATGACCGGGGCGCCGCCGATGAAATACATGACAGTCCAGCCGAACTTCGGCACCAGCCACGCGCCGACGCCGTTGGAGATCAGCAGCCCGATCGGGAACACCACCTCGTACAGCAGCACGAAACGCCCGCGTCCGTGTGCGCGCGTGACCTCGTTGATATAGGTGGCGGCCACCGGCAATTCGCCGCCGAGCCCGAGGCCCTGCACGATGCGCAGCAACGCGAAGATTTCGAACGATGGCGCGAAGCCGCAGGCGATGCTCATCAGTCCGATGATGCCGGCGCTCCAGCCAATCGAATGCAGCCGCCCGAAGCGCTCGGCGAGATAGGGGAACAGCAGCGCGCCAATCAATTGCCCCACCGACGGCGCCGCGATCAGGAAGCCGACCTGGGCCGGCGTAAGCGACCACATCGAGATCAGCAGCGGCAACGTGGCCGCAATCGCGATCACATCAAAGCCGTCGAAGAACGTGGCCAGGCCGATCAGCAACCGGGCCCTGACATGCATGCCATTGCTGGGCAGCCGCTCGATGCGCGCGATGATCTCGCCGCGCGTGGCCGTGGCCGGCGCGCCGGCAGCGCGATCCGCGCCGCCGTCTGCCGCGATGTTGCTGGATGGGGTCGCCACGCCCGCGGCGTTCGCATCGGCGAACGGGGCCTCTTGTCTCTGGATCAACACGGTGTTTCTCTTCAAAAATATCCGAGGCACGCAGCCGCCTCGCGCTGGCGCATCGCGGGATCTACCCCGCGCTGGCCACCACCGCCGCCGCATCCGATGCGGCGCGCGGTAGCGCTTGGAGGTCGCTCAGAGGTCCAGCACCAGGCGCTTGCCCTTGCAACCCGACACGCACACCATCATGGTCTGGTTCGATTCGCGTTCGCTCTTGCTGAGCACGCCATCGCGGTGTTCTGGAATGCCTTCCAGCACGCGCGTTTCACACGAGCCGCACACGCCTTCCCTGCAGCTGTGCTCGACGGCGATGCCCGCTTCGAGCAAGGCATCCAGCAGGGACTTGCCTGCCGGCACTTTCAGCTCGCTGCCCGTGCTTGCCAGCGCCACGGTGTACTCGCCTTCCTGCACCGCCGCCACCGACGGGTCGGCCGCGAAGCGTTCGATATGCACTTCGGCATAGCCGTGTCCGGCGCAGGCGGCTTCGAAGGCATTCAGCATCGGGCCGGGGCCGCAGCAGTAGAAGTGCGTGCTGGCCGCTTGCCCCGCCAGCAGCGCGGACAGGTCCGGCGGGCTGCCCGCCTCGTCGTCGAAGTGCATGCGCACCGCGTCGCCATAGGCGGCCAGCTCGTCCGCGAAAGCCGCTTCCGCGCGAGACCGCGCGCAGTAAAGCAGCGTGAAGGAGCGCCCCAGTTCATGCAGCCGCCGCGCCATGCAGACGATGGGCGTCACGCCGATCCCGCCCGCCACCAGCACCGTGTGGGCCGCGCCCTCTTCCAGCGCGAAGTGGTTGCGGGGCACCGCCACGGCAAGCGTGCTGCCCACGCGCAGCTGCTCGTGCACATAGCGCGAGCCGCCGCGGCTGGCGCGGTCGAGCAACACACCCACCACGTAGCGGTCGCGCACTTCCGGCGCGCCGCACAGAGAGTAGCTGCGCACCAGGCCATTGCCCAGATGCAGGTCGATATGCGCGCCGGGCGCGTACGCCGGCAACTCGCGCCCTTCCGGGTCGCGCAACTCCACGCTGACAATGCCGCGCGCTTCGAAGCGCATAGCCTGCACGCGCAGGGTGAGGGATTGGCTGGTACTCATGGCACTTCCTTGTGTTGCTTTGTGTCGCTATGTGTCGCTTCGTATTGCGTCGTATCGCCTTGCTGCCTGTATTGCTACGCTGCCTGCCACACCCTATTCAGCGCTTCTCGGTCAGGAACTTGCCCTGGGGGCCGCCCGCGTTCTTCTGCCGGCGGGTGTTACCGTCCAGGCCGCCTTCCACCGCCCATTCCGCGAACATGGTGGGACCCGGTTCGAAGTCGCGCGGCTCCCATTCGGCGTCCAGCTGGTCCTCGTCCGCGTAGTACTCGATCAGGCCGCCGGCCGGATTCTTGAAGTACCAGAAGTAAGCCGAGGAAATCGGATGCCGGCCCGGGCCGAGCTGCGTGTCCCAGCCGCTGCGCGACACATGCAGGCCGCCGCCGAATACCTCGTGGATATCGCGCACGGTGAAGGCCACGTGGTTCAGGCCGCTCTTGGCCTGCGGCAACTGCAGCAGGAACAGGTCGTGGTGGCCGCCGTCCGGCGCGCAGCGCAGGAAGGCGCCACGGCCGGGATAGTGGTCCGACGGCACGAAGCCCAGCTTCTCGGTATAGAAGCGCTCGGTCGCCGCCACGTCCTTGACGAAGAACACCACGTGCCCCACCTCGATCGGCGTGGCGCGCTCATAGATCGGGCTGCGCTGGTTCAGGCGCGGCTTGTCGTTCCAGGTGTTCATCGTGGCGCATTCGACTTCGACCTCGCGCTTGCGGGTCAGCTGGAAGCGCACGGCCAGTCCGTTGGGATCCGTGCAGCCCACGCGCTCGCCTTGCTCGCCCTGCACACCGTGCTCGCCCGAGCTGACAAAGCCCGGCTCGGCGCGAATGGCATCCGCGATTCGGTCCAGCGCGGCCTGCGTGTCCACGCCCCACACCACTTCGCGCAGCGTCGGGCCGTCTTCCATCGCCACCGGCAGCGCGGGGTCGTCAGTGCGGCGCACCAGCACGCGGCAGCCGTTCAGCGTCTCGAAATCCAGACCGGCACCATCCTCGCGCACCAGCGTGAGGCCCCAGTCGGCGAAGAAGCGCCGGCAGGCGTCCAGGTCGTCGGCACCGTAGACGATTTCGTCGATGCCCAGAATCGTGTTCATTATTCCCATCTCCTGCTGTGTCGCTTGTGTCGTTGCCAACGTCGTCGGGGTCACTCAGTTAGCCCACGGCAGCGGTTGTTCATGCATGCCCCAGTACACGCTCTTCTGCTCCATGTACTGCAGGATGCCCAGCCTCCCCTTCTCGCGGCCCAGGCCGCTGTCGCGCCAGCCGCCAAACGGCGTCGAGATGGAGAACTGCTTGTACGTATTGATCCACACGTTGCCCGCCTGCACCGCGCGCGCGAAGCGCCATGCGCGCTTGTAGTCGCGCGTCCACACACCGGCCGCCAGCGCGTACACGCTGTCGTTGGCCTGCGCGATCAGGTCGTCCTCGTCGTCGAAGGCCATCGCCACCAGCACCGGCCCGAAGATTTCCTCCTGGCACACGCGGGCGCTGTTATCCAGCCCTTCGATGATGGTGGGCGTGTAGAAGTAGCCGTTCTCGCAGCCCGCCACCGCCGGGCGGATGCCACCCGTGCGCAGTTGGCCGCCTTCGGATACCCCCAGCGCCACATACGATTCGATCGAGTCGCGGTGGCGGTCGCTGATCAGCGGCCCCATCTGGGTGCGCTCGTCGGCCGGGTCGCCCACGCGCAGGCGCGCCGCGCCCTCGGCCAGGCGGTCCATGAAAGGCTCATACAAGGAACGTGCCACGAACAGGCGCGAGCCCGCGATGCACGATTCGCCCGAGGAACTGAAGATGCCGTACAGCACACCGTTGACGGCATGATCCAGGTCCGCGTCCTCGAACACCATCGTCGGCGACTTGCCGCCCAGTTCCAGCGACACCGGCATCATCTTGTCGGCGGCGATATGCGCGATATGGCGTCCCGTGGTGGTGCCGCCCGTGAACGACACGCGGCGCACCAGCGGGTGCTTGGTAATGGCGTCGCCGATCACCGAGCCCTTGCCGGGCAGCACGCTGATGAGACCCTTGGGCACGCCGGCTTCTTCGCAGATGGCCGCCAGTTCGAGCGCCATCAGCGGCGTGATCTCGGCGGGCTTGATCACCACCGCGTTGCCGGCAGCCAGCGCCGGCGCCAGCTTCTGCGCCTCGCTGGCGATGGGCGAGTTCCACGGCGTGATCGCCGCCACCACGCCCATGGCTTCATGCACGCTCATGGTGAGGAAGTCACCACGCGCGGGCGTGAGCGTCTCCTCCAGCGTCTCGCAAGCCGCGGCGAAAAACTGGAAGGTGCCCGCTGCGCTGGCAACCAGCGCGCGCGTCTCGCTGATGGGCTTGCCGTTATCCAGGCGCTGGCGCTGGGCGAGGGGCTCTGCGCGCGCGCGGATCAGGTCGGCCACGCGATGCAGCACGGCTGCACGCTCGTGCGGCTTGCGCTGGGGCCAGCCGCTGGTGAGGAACGCGCGATGCGCACCCTGCACGGCCTCTTCCACGTCGTCCAGGCTGGCCGCGTTCAGTTCCGCGACCACTTCGCCGGTGGCCGGGTAGCGCGTGGCGTAGCGTTCGCCTCCGCCCACGCGCCACTCGCCTGCGATACAGATGGGGAGAATCTCTTGTTTCATGATGATTGCCTTGCTGCGCTGCTTAAATCGACATGGCGTGGGCACGGTTGCCCAGCGCACGCACCACGCTGAACACCGTCAGCGCCGAGGTCTTGGGATTAGCCGCCAGCGGCTTGCCGCGCATGGTCAGCTCGAAACCACCGAAAGCGCCGCGCGCTTCCACATGGTGCACGTTCTCGTCCACGCCAGGATCGGCCAGCAGCCTCACCTGCGTGTGATCCAGACCGAGCCCGGCCACCGACAGCGTGGCGGCCACATTGGCATTCTTGGGATAGAGCCGCGCCGCTTCGCGGGCGGTGCCTTCGAAGATCACCGTGGCTTCGGTCAGCGCATCGAGATCGAACAGCGCTTCCGCCGGCGTATCCTTCCACGCGCCAGGCGGCTTGCGCCCGGTATAGACCACCGCATCGAGGCCGCCCACGCGCGCTGCCGCCAGCGCATCGATGGCGCCGATCGCGCCGGACAGCAGCTGCACCTGGGTGCCGCCGCGCCGTGCCGCCGCTTCCAGCCGTTCCGCCAGGCCGGGCGCCGACAACGCGCCCACCGACACCACCATGCAGGCGATGCCACGCTCCAGCGCCGGCACGATGTGTTCTTCCAGCGCATGGTGGCCGGCGCATTCCACCAGCAGGTCGGGCCGTCCGTCGGCCTGGCTCAGGCTGGTGGCGACGCGCGCCCGCGGCGCCAGCGCGGAGACGGCGTGGCGGGCCTGGTCCATTTGGGCTTCCGGCACCACCACCACGTCGAACACGACATCCGGATCGCTCTTGAGCAGTTCGAGCACCCCAAGCCCGATCGCTCCGCACCCCACCATCGACACGTGCAGCATGTTGCGTCTCCCTCAGACAGTCACGGTGCTGCGTTCGGCCGCGCGCGCGCTCTTCTCGGCGTCGGCTTCCTTGTTGACCGGCGGGCCGGCGAATGCGGTCTTGAAGGTACCGATGGACAGCATGTCGATCTCCAGCAGGAACGGACCTTGTTCGGCGGTCGCCTCATCCAGGGCGGCGCCGACATCCGCCAGGTTGCTGACACGGCGATGGCGCAGCGCCAGCGATTGCGACAGTTGCGCGTAATCAGGCGTATGCAGGTCCACGTAGTGGCGGCGGCCGCC
>NZ_JFJV02000035.1:70012-88685 GCF_000611145.1 Cupriavidus sp. SK-3
GATGTTCTTGATCACGCCGTAGCCCTTGTCGTTCATCAGCACGAAGACCACATCGGCGCGCTCCTGCACCGCGGTGGCGAGTTCGCCCAGGTTCAGGATGAAGCCGCCGTCGCCGGCCAGGCAGAAGGTCTTTTTGCCCGATGCAGTCACCGCCGCGCCCACTGCCGCGCCGATGCCCATCGCCAGGCCCTGGCCGATGCCGCCGCCCAGCGCATGCACGCCCGCACGAGAGTCGAAAATGCGCAGCTGGCGATTGCCCCAGGTGCTGTTGGAGACGGTAACGTCGCGCACCCAGTTGAAGTTGCGGCCTACCGCGCCCTGCAGCGCCTCCACCAGTGCCGAGTACGGGCCCAGGCCGTCGATCAGGCCGCTCATGGCGGTCTCGTGCGCGGCGCGCAGGTCGGCGGCGAAATTCGGGTCAACCTTCAGCTTGCCTTCCAGGCGGTCGGCCAGGCCTTCGAGCGCCAGCGCCGCATCGCCGCTGGCGAAGTAGTCGCTCTGGTAGCAGCGGCCTTCGGCGGAGGCATCGGCGTCCACGCGGAACAGCGGGCGCGGCAGCTCCAGTTCGTACTTCAGCGTTTCATTGCCGCGCAGGCGCGAGCCCACCACCAGCATGGCGTCGCAGCTTTGATAGAACTGTTCCACCGGCTTGTGCAGGTTGAAGGCGCCAAGCGTTCGGGGATCGTCTTCCGCCACGATGCCGCGGCCTTGCGTGCTCGTGACCACACCGAAGCCCAGCGCCAGCAGGCGCTTGACCTGCGCGCCGGCGTGGCGCGCGCCGCCGCCCAGCCACAGCAGCGGGCGCCTGGCCTTGGACAGGCGCTCGGCCAGTTCGTCCAGCGCATGGGCCGAGGGCACATGCGTGGGCACGGCCAGCGGGCGCAGGTCGGTTGGCATCGGGATCAGCGCGGCCTGGATGTCGATGGGGATTTCCACGCTGACGGGGCCGCTCGGCGCGGTCAGTGCGGTCTGCACGGCGAGCTTGATCGTGCTGAGCGCGGTATCCGCGCTGCGGATGCGGAAGGCGGCCTTCGAGATGGCCTTCAGCATGGTGAGCTGATCCGGCGCTTCGTGGATGTAGGCCAGGCTCTGGTCCAGGTACGGGGTTTCGATCTGGCCGGTCAGGTGCAGCAGCGGCGTGCCGGCGGTGAGCGCTTCCACCATGGCGCCGGCGGCATTGCCGGCAGCGGTGCCGGTGCTGGTCAGGCACACGCCCAGGCCACCCGTGGTGCGGGCGCAGGCGTCGGCCATATTGGTGCCGCCCGCTTCACCGCGCGCGGGGACGAAGCGGATCTTGCCGCGTTCACCCATCGCGTCGAGGATGGGCATATTGTGGATCGAGATGACGCCGAACGCAGCCTTGACGCCGCATTGTTCGAGGAAGGCGGCGATGGCGTAGCCCACCGTGACTTGTTGCTGTTCGTTACGCATGACGGGAAAGTCCTCCGGAAATATCGATGTGGCTGCCCGTGGTGTACGAAGACAACGGCGAGGCAAGGAACAGGATCGCGCGCGCGGCTTCCTGCGGCAGGCCAAGACGGCCAAGTTGAATATGCTTTTGCTGCGCCAGGCGCGCGGTCCACGCGGCCCAGTCGAGGTCGCGCTCGGATTCCGCGCGCGCTTCGAAGCGCCGGCGCCACTGGCCCGACTCGACCAGGCCGAGCAGGATGCCGTTGACGCGGATGCCCTTGGGGGCGAATTCGGTTGCCAGCGAGCGCACCAGGTTATGCACGCCGGCACGCGCCGCGGACGTCGCCACCATATGCGGCTCCGGTTGCACGGCCAGCAGCGAGTTCACGCAGACGATTGCCGCGCTGTCCGAGCGCTCCAGTTGCGCAAGGAATGCGCGCGTGGCATGGATCACCGAGAAGAACTTGAGCTGCAGCTCTTCGAGCCATGCAGCGTCCTCGGTGTTCGCGAACGTGGAGACGCGGCCCTGCCCTGCGTTGTTGACCAGCATGTCGGCCGGGCCGAGCGCGGCCTCGCTGGCGGCGGCAAAGGCGGCCACCTGCGCGGGGTCCAGCACGTCGCAGGCGGCGGCGTACAGGCGGGCTTCGGGGAAGCGTGCGCGCAGTTGGCTTTCCGCTTCGCGCAGCCGCGCTTCGTTGCGGCCGCACAGCGCCACGGCGGCGCGCGCCTCCAGCAGTTGTTCGACGGTGGCCAGGCCGATGCCCGAGGATCCACCCGTGACGACGGCAACCTTGCCGTCGAGTTCAATCATGGACATCGTCCTCACTCCCGATACAGGTTGACCACCTTGCCGTGCTCACGCGGCCGGTAGTCCAGCAGGCGGGACAGCTCGCCCGCGGTGTCTCTGACTTTGTCTTCCATCATGTCCAGTTGCTCCGGATCGATGCGCGAGGCCGGGATGGTCACGCCCAGCGCGGCCACCACCTTGCAGGTACGATCCCGCACCGGTGCCGCGATGGTCGAGATGCTGGCCTCGAAGAACGCTTCCTGCAGCACCACGCCACGCTCGCGGTCGCGCTGCACCATCTCGAACAGTTCCTCGACCGTGCCCGGCGTGCTGGGCGAGAACGCTTCCAGGCGCGGCTCCGGATAGAGCTGGCGCAACTCGGCCAGCGTCAGGTCTTCGAGCAGCACGCGTCCGAGCACGGTGGCGTGCGCCGGCAGGCGGGTCCCCACGGTGACGGAACTGCTGAACGGCGTGGGCGCCACCGACTTGGCCACATAGACAATCGAGCGGCCGTCGCGCACCACCAGGTTGCACGGGTAACGGATGTCGTCGCGCAGGCGATCCAGCAGCGGGCGTCCCAGCTCGGTGAGTTCCAGCGAAGCCAGGTACTCGAAGCCCAGGCGCAGCACCGCCATGCCGAGGCGGTAGTCGCGGCCGCCGTCGGTACGTTCGACAAAACCCATCATCTCCAGCGTGGCCAGCAGCCGGAACACCGTGGAGCGCGGCACCTTGAGCCGGCGCGCCAGGTCGGCCGCCGACAAGGTACGGTCGCGGCGGCTGAACTCGGCCAGCAGGCGCAGGCCGCGCTCCAGTCCGGGCACGATGTACTTGTCCTGGCTGTCTTCCGGAAGGCGTTCTTGAGTCATGAGAGGTTCGTGTTCCACTGGGTCCGGCGCACGGCCGCGGTTGCTTTGGCGCGCCGGCTTCTCGCTTTTCAGCGCTTGACCTTGGTGAGCGGATGCTCGGGCGGGTACGTCGGCGTGATCGGCTTCTTGGCGCCGAGCATTACGCACATCAGCGCGTCTTCCTCGCCGATATTGATTTCCTCGCGGTACACGCCGGGGGGCACCGAGACCAGGTCGCGGTCGGTCAGGATGGTTTCGTAACGCTCGCCGTCCTTTTCCAGGATCAGCTTGATCTTGCCGCGCATGACGAAGAAGACTTCTTCCACGTCCGTGTGCAGGTGCGACGGGCCTTCGTGGCCGGCTGGGATGATCATGGTCGAGAAGGTGAAATTCTCGGAAGGCACGGTATTGGTGTCGGTGGCCACGCCGGTGCCGCCGGTGCCGAGGTAACGCATCTGCGCGCGGCGGTACTTGGGATCGTAGTCAGCCTGGAACTTGAGAGCGTCCCAGTCGTAGCGGCGGGTGGAGAAGCGCGCGACGCGGGTCTCCATCCACTGGTCGAAGGAAGCGCCGGACGGCTGCTCCCAGGAACGCTTGATGTTGTCTTGTTGGGAAAGATCGCTCATTTGGATTCCTTGTTGACTCAGTGCATGACGAAGCCGCCATTGACGGCCAGCGTCTGGCCCGTCACGAAGCGGGACAGATCGGATAGTGCGAACAGCACGGCCCCGGAAACATCCTCGGGTAGCTGTTCGCGGGAAATCGCGCGTTGCTCGCGATACAGGTCGCGCCGCTTCTGCGGCACGTATTCCGTCGCCTCCACCATGGTCAGCCCCGGTGCGATGGCATTGACAGTGACCTGGTCGTCGCCCAGCTCGCGCGCCAGCGAACGGGTCATGCCGATGATGGCGCTCTTGCTGGCCACGTAAGCCAGCAGGTTTGGCGCGCCCCACAGCGGCGTGTCCGACGCGAGGTTGACGATGGCGCCGCGGCGCGAGGCGCGCAGTGCCGGCAGGCAGGCGGTAGTCATCAGCCAGGTACCGCGCACGTTGATGTTCATCACGCGGTCCCAGGTGGCGATGTCGATGGCGCTGGCGTCGCGGCCGCCGGAGTCGGTGACGGCGGCGTTGTTGACGAGCCCGTCCAGGCCGCCAAGCCCGGCCACGGCGGCGGCGGCGCAGGCCGTCACCGATTCGGGGTTGCCAAGGTCAAGCGCGAGCGGCAGCGCCGTCAGGCCACGGGCCTGCAACGCGGCAGCTTCCTCGTGCAAGCGGTCGGCGAGGATGTCGGCCATCGCGACAGCGGCGCCGGCTTCGGCGATCGCGGTGGCAAAGGCCAGGCCCAGCCCGCGCGCCGCGCCGGTTACCAGCACGCGGCGGCCGGCCAGCAGATTGTTGCGGTCGATCTCAGGCATGGCTTGCCACCCCGCCCACGGGCTTCAGCATGGCGACCGGCTCGTCGGCGACTTCCTGGTCGGCACGGCGGCGCAGCAGGCGGCGCACGCGCGTGATGCCGACATCGTGCTGGTACAGCGTTTCGTGCTCGCGCGCATTCGGCGCCATCATCTCCAGCACCACGCGGTCCTGCTCCAGCACGTCCCAGTGCAAGCCTTCCAGGCGGTTGCGGTACAGGAAGCGCCAGACATCGCGCTCCCAGCCCTGCACGTGACGGGTGCGCCAGAAGAACACCATGCAGTGCTCCTCGTCGACCGGCGTGGCGATGCCGACGATGCCGAACGGGCCGCCGGGGCCCACCTTGGCGCGGTAGGGAATCGCCAGGCGCAGCCACAGGGTGCCGGTCTCGCCGAATTCCACCCAGTCGAAGTTCACGCCGCGCTGGCCGGTCTTCTCGAATACCAGGCCGGTATCGGTTTCGCGCACGGCCATCACGGCCTGCTTTTCACCCGAAGCCATCGAGTGCGATACCGCATGCAGGTAGGCGCCGTGCATCGGGTCCATGACGTTGTCGATGGCGTAGCGGTAGTTGCAGTCCCAGTGCGCCACGCACAGGAAGTTGCTGTGCTCGTCGCTCTCCAGTTCTTCCGGCAGGCGCAGCGCATCGGCACCGCCCTCGCCTTCCACCGGCGCGCGCTCGCCGAACCACAGGAAGATGGCGCCGGCCTTTTCCCGCACGGGGTAGCTGCGCACGCAGGTCTTGCCTTCGAGCGGGCAGCTGTCCACGGCCGGCACGCTCTTGACCTGGCCGTCGCCGCCGACTTCCACGCCGTGGTACCAGCAGGCCACGCGGTCGCCGAGGTTCCAGCCCATCGACAGGCGCGCGCCGCGGTGCGGGCAGCGGTCTTCCAGCGCGTGCACCTGGCCGGCGCCGTCGCGCCACAGCACGATGTTCTGGCCCAGGCGCGTAATGCCGATCGGCGCATGCGTGACCGCCCACGCGGCCGATACCGGATACCAGTAGTTATGCAGGCCGGCGTTCAGGCGCGCCTCAGCACGCGCTTGCTTGTTCGATTCCATTGTTTGCTCTCTTGCGGGTACCGGATCGGATCGCTATCTCGGAAGGGCATGCCTTGTTTCGCCGCCCGTCATGACGCAATCGCGTTGATGTTCTTGAACTGCCTCTTGGCTTCAGGCTCTCAGGCGCCCAGACGGCGCATTTCGGCGAGGAAGCGCTCTTCGGTCCAGGCCAGGCCATCCGCGCCCAGCAGGCCGGCGTCGTTGAACGCTTGCGCGATGTCCGCCGGGCTCCTGGCACCGCCCTCGAAAGCGGCCTCCAGGGCATCGCCGAGCGCGTCTTCATAAGCGGTGGGCACGGCAGCGCGGGTCTGCCACACGATATTGGCCACCTTGCCGGGCTGCTCGATGTGGCCCTTGCCGGCGACATTGTTCGGAGCCGGACGCTCCCAGGGCGCCAGGTTCGGGTTGTATGCGAGGTTCTCCATTGCGCTGCTCCTTTGACCTTGTTGCCAGTCCGCTGATCCAGCGTTTTGTTTCGCCTGTAAAACGCTGATTTAAATATTGAACACAGACACCACTATAGGCAACGAAACTTTAAAAATAGAGTGGGGTTTACCCTGGAGATAAGCCAATGCCACTTGGGACTGGGCACGGGGCCGGGGACCGGCCGGAAGCACGCCGGAAGCGGGCTGGGAAAAACGGTGCGGAAAGGCGCGGCACGGCTGCGCGCAGCCGTATCCGCGCCCGGTGGACGTGTCAGGCGAGCGCGCTGCGAATCCAGCGGGCGACAGAACCTGCCTGCTCCACATAGCAGGCATGACCGGCATCGGGCACCAGGTCGAACGGCAGGGCGAAGCGTTCCGCCAGCGCCGCGCATCCTGGCGGCGGCGTCACGATATCCAGTGCACCGCAGCCGACCCGCACACTGACGCCCGGGTTCCGACGCGCGAGATAAGCGCCGATATCGTCTGCGCACAGCATCGCCACGGCTTGCCGGTAGCCGTCCGGGTCCAGGCGGCGCATATTCCAGCGCACCCAGGCCTGCGCATCGGCGTCGGCCGCGGCGCTCAGCAGGCGGCCCGGACCACGCTCGGCCAAGCCCTCCACCCCGACTGCCGCAAGTGCGTCGAGCCGCTGGCGGGCCACCTCTTTTGCCTTGTCAGCCTTGCCGGGGCCGCCGTAGCCCTGGGCCGGGCTGAGCAGCAGCAGCTGTCCGGGAAGCTGCGCCGGGCCGGCTTGCGCCACATAGGCCGCCGCCATCAACGCGCCGAGAGAATGGCCGACGATCACATCGGGCCGCACGTCCAGTGCGCGCAGCAGGCCCGCCAGGCTCCGGGCGTAGTCGGCTGCCGTGGGCGCAGCGGTTTGCAACGCTTGCGAATTGCCATAACCGGGCGCATCCCACGCAATCACACGGGCATCGGCCGCCAGCAGGCTCGCGCATGGCAACCAGGAAGCCGCGCCGGAACTGATGCCATGCAACAGCACGACGACCGGGCCGTGGCTTCCGCCGCGACGGTAAGCGATTTGCGCGCCGTCGCTGCCGGTAGCCACTCGCCGCTCCGTAAAGCCGGTGTCGAGCGCCCGGAGCAGCGCTGGCGCAGGCTGGATTGCCTGGGATGGGTCATTTTGTTCCATATATGAAACTGTAGTTTGCAAATAAAACCTAGGAAATATAGACCGCCTGCTGCCGGAAATTGATCAGGGTTAACCCCCTCGCAAAAAAACTTCCCTGAACCGCAGCGCTGTCACGTTTTGGTGCCAGCGGACATGCCCCGGCACGCCGGCTATCGCCGGTCCCAGCGGCCGTGCGGTTCGCAGGCGCACGGCGGAGTCTTGCCCTACCGAACCATCGCACCGTTCTTGTGCACCGCTGTGCCGCGGATGCCGCTTATGCGGCGCTATCTCGTCGCGTCTCCACATCACTAGGGATTTCCCGCCCATGTTTTTCCGGAAGTGAACGGCTATATTTTGCTCGTTGTTTCTTATGTAATCTGTTGTTTCACATATAAAACAAAAAGCCGGAACGTGCACAACCAGAGATGCACCCATCCGGACCGGGTAATGGTCTGGCGAAGCATGGCGACGCCAACAAAACAATGCGGTGGACAAGGAAGAGGAATCGATCAATGAAACTTGGACGGATTGCGCTGGCTGCCCTTGCAGCCACGGTACCCCTGCTGGCCTCGGCCCAATCGACGGTGACGCTGTACGGCGTGGTCGATACCGGCGTCGAGTACGTGAACAATATCGGCGCGGCAAAGGACAACGTGTTCCGCATGAACACCCTGACCGGGACGGTGCCGTCACGTTGGGGCATCCGCGGCACGGAGGATCTGGGCGGCGGCCTCAAGAGCCTGTTCGTGCTCGAATCCGGTTTCGCGCCAGACTCCGGCACGTCCAACCAGGGTGGCCGGCTGTTCGGCAGGCAAGCTTTGGTGGGCCTCTCCGGCCCCTGGGGCCAGGTGGCCCTGGGCCGCCAGTACACCATGCTGTTCTGGGCCACATTGGACCCGGACATCCTCGGCCCCAACGTGTACGGCTCGGGCTCCCTCGACAGCTATCTGCCGAACGCGCGCGCCGACAACGCCGTTTCCTACAAGGGCACGTTTGGCGGTTTCACGCTGGGCGCCACCTACAGCTTTGGCCGCGATACGGTGAATGCGGGCCCGAGCCCGGCCGGCACCAATTGCGCAGGCGAAAATCCGGCCGACTCAAAGGCTTGCCGCGAATGGTCGGCATTGCTCCAGTACGACAACAAGTGGTGGGGCGTGGCAGCGGCCTATGACTCGCTGCGTGGCGGACCCGGAGCATTCGGCGGCCTGTCCAGGAGCAACCAGTCGGACGACCGGCTCTCGCTCAACGGCTATGTACTGCTGTCCAAGACCAAGATGGGCCTGGGCGTGATCCGCCGCGACAACGATGGCAGCCCGACGCCGCGCAGCGACCTCTGGTACGCCGGCCTGGCGTATGACATCACGCCCGCGTTCACGCTGGCCGGCCAAGTCTACTACCTCAAGTATCACAACAGCGACAACAAGGCGATGCTGTACGCGCTGCGTGGTACCTACGCCTTCTCCAAGCGCACCTCCGTGTATGCCACGGCCGGCTTCATCGACAACGGCGGCCAGCTTGCCCAGTCGGTCAGCGGCGCCCAGACGGGCTCCAACCCCAAGCCCGGCGGCAACCAGCTGGGCACGATGATCGGCATCAAGCACACGTTCTAAAGTCCGCGCGCCGCCACGCGGCGCAAGCCGGATGGAACGGATCGTCCCATCCGGCGCGAAGTCTACCCAGAGGCGTCTCATCATGATGTTTGCAACCCGCAACCTGTTTGCTGCCCTCGCAGCCACGGCCGCCGTGATGGCGGCAGGCACCGCCTGCGCGCAGGCCTATCCCAGCAAACCCCTTACGCTGGTCGTCGCCTACCCCGCCGGCGGCGATACCGACGTGCTGGCCCGCCTGCTCGCGGAAAAACTCTCCGCGCGCCTGCACCAGTCCGTCGTGGTCGAGAACCGCACCGGCGCGGCCGGCACGATCGGCAGCGCTTACGTCGCCAAGGCCGCGCCCGATGGCTATACCTTGCTGGTCGCGCCCAACACGGTCGCCATCGCGCCGCTGGTGCTCAAGAGCGGCACCGGGGCCGCCTACGACGTGCGCAACGATTTCACGCCCATTGCGCAGATCGGCATCCAGTCGCTCTTCGTGGTCGTCAATAAGAACTCCGGGATCACCAAGCTGCCCGACCTGGTCGCACGCGCCAAATCCGGCAGCCTGCAAACCTACGCCAGCCCGGGCAACGGTTCGCCCATGCACATTCTTGGCGAGCTGTTCAACAAGGCGGCTGGCGTGAAGATCGCGCAGGTGCCGTATCGCGGCACGGCGCCGGCGGTGGTCGACGTGCTGGGCGGCCAGGTGCCGATGACCTACTCCACGCTCGGCGCGGTGGGCCAGTACATCACGGCCGGCAGCATCGTGCCGCTGGCAGTGGCCGACCTGAAGCGCTCGCCGTTCGCACCGAACGTGCCGACGCTGCTCGAACTGGGCTACAAGGATGTGGACGTCGGCGCCTGGCAGGCGCTGCTGGCGCCGAAGGGACTTTCCCCGGAGCTGGTGAAGACGCTGAACGCGCACGTCAACGACATCCTGAAGATGCCCGACGTGGTCGCACGCATGGCCACCATCGCGGTCACGCCCGTTGGCGGCGAACCCGGCACGCTGGGCAAGCTGATCGCCTCCGATTCAACGCGCTATGCAAAGATCGTCAAGGAGTTCGGCATCCAGGCCGACTGACGCAAGCTGGCGATGACGGCCCGCCCCTTCCGGCGGGCCGTTTTTCGTTGAATTTTCGCTGACACCGTGACTAGCGTTGCCCGAAGCTGGCATCGAAAAACAGATCCTTGTACTCGCGTGGCTGCGAACGCCAGTACTGCTTCGGCGCATGAACCTGCGCGCCAAGCCTGGCCGCGGCGTGCCACGGCCAGCGCGGATCGTAGAGCATGGCGCGCGCCAGCGAAACCGCATCCGCTTCCCCGTTGGCGATGATGGCTTCGGCCTGCTCGGGCTCGGTGATGAGCCCCACCGCGATGGTCGGCAAGCCGACCTCGGCCTTGACCCGCTGCGCATAGGGCACCTGGTAGCCGGGCCCCAGCTTGATGGCCTGCGCCGGCGAGACGCCGCCGGTGGTCACATGGATCGCCGCGCAGCCACGCGCCTTGAGCGCCTTCGACAGCGCCACCGTGCCTTCGATATCCCATCCGCCAGGCACCCAGTCGGTGGCTGAGATGCGCGCCCACACCGGCTTGTCGGCGGGAAATGCCGCACGCACCGCGTCGAACACCTCGATGGGGAAACGCATGCGGTTCTCCACGCTGCCGCCATACTCGTCCTCGCGCTTGTTCGCCAGCGGCGAGAGGAACTGGTGCAGCAGGTAGCCATGCGCGAAATGCAGTTCGATGCCGTCGAGCCCGAGACGCGCCGCGCGAACGGCGGCGGCGACGAAATCGTCGCGCACCTTGTCCATGCCTGCGCGATTCAGGGCCAGCGGCGCATCCTCGCCCTCCGCGTGCGGCACAGCGGAGGGCGCCACCGTCTTCCAGCCCAGCGGCTGGTCTGGCCGTATCTGGCTGCCGCCGTCCCAGGGGGCGTGGCTGGATGCCTTGCGCCCCGCATGGGCAAGCTGTATCGCAAGCGCAATCGGCGCGTGCGCCCTGGCTGCGCCGATCACTTTTCCAAGGGCCGCCTCATTCGCATCCGAATAGAGGCCAAGATCGCCCGGCGTGATGCGCCCTTCCGGCGACACGGCAGATGCCTCGATGATCATCATTCCGGCGCCGGACAGCGCAAGCTGGCCGAGATGAATCATGTGCCAGTCGCCGGCCGTGCCCTCCTCGGCGGAGTACTGGCACATTGGCGCAATCACGATGCGGTTTTCCAACCGCAGATTGCCAATGGATAAGGGTTGGAATAACCGGCTTTGACTCATGGGTACGACTCCTTGCTGTGTCCTGGCACTTGTGCGTGGCGCCCGTTCATTCTAGGACGCCTACCTGTTTTCATCAGGGCGCGGCGACTGGCTGCGGCTTGCGCCCCGTCAGGATGTCGGCGGTCAGCGCCAAGGCCAGCGCCGCCGCGCCGCACAGGAAGATCAGCGCATAGTTGTTGTGCGAAAGCGTGAACAGGTAGGAGTAGCCATAGCCGGCGAGTGCCTGGAACAAGGCGAAGGCCGTGGTGGCGCGGCTCCACGCGGCGCGCTGCTCGAGATGGTCATGCGGCACCATTTCCTGGATACGCCCGAGCACCAGCGGCACGATGCCGGGCGTGAAAATGCCCAGGGCCACGGTGGCGACGCCAATGAGAATCGGGTTGCCGGACAAGGCAAGCGTGGCTACGGCAATCGCCTGCAACAGCAACGCGATGCGATAAGCCGCGCCAAAGCCGATGCGATCGGCCACATTGCCGCACACGACAGGCCCCGCGATGGCCGCGACACCGTACAAGACCCAGTACCCGGCACCGGTCTCCGCACCCCGGCCCAGCCCGCGCGCCACATAGTCCACCAGCAGCACCATGGCGGGCACAAGCCCGAGCGCGTTCGCGGCGTACTGGGCGTACAACACGCGCAATGCCGTGTTCCCGCGCCTGACCGGCTGCGTACCGGCAGCCGGTGCCGGCGCTGCGGGGGCCGAGCCCGGCCAGCCGAACCAGCTCACGGCGGTCAGGATGGCCGCGAACGCGCCGAGACCGATCCAAGTGTCCTTCAGGCCCAGCTGCAACAACCTGGGAATGATGGTGCCCGAGGCCGCAATGCCGAGTCCGAGCCCCAGGAAGATCATGCCGCTGGCAAAACCGCGCCGGGCGGGTGGGATATGCGGCAGGATCGTGGTCGCCACCAGCACCATGATGGCGCCGCCCGAGACGCCGGACGCGAAGCGCCAGGCAAAGAACCAGCTCACCGACAACGGGTACGCGCAGGCAAAGAAGGCGGCCGTTGCGATCAGCATCAACAGCCGCAACGCATGGCGGTTGGATAGCGCATTGGCAATGGGACGGCCCAGCAGCGCGCCGGCCAGGTAGCCGGCGAAATTCGCCGCGCCGAGCGTCACCGCCTGCGACGACGTGAACCAGTGCGCCTGGATCAGCGGCGGAATCAGCGGCGTGTAGGCGAAGCGCGCGAGGCCGATGGCTACCAGGCTGCCGCACAACCCGGCGAGGGTGGCGAACAGTGCGCGAGCATCGAGCGTCGACGCCATGGGGCCTGGGATCGTGGCTGTGTTTTCAGACATGATGCATTCCTGCGGATTCGATACGTGGTTCGCTGTGCCGGCGTGCGGCTCATGCCGTGCCGGCCGCGACGGGCAGCGGCGGCAGGCCGAGCAGGCTCAGCGCCGGACTGACGGCGCCGGCGAGCAGCGCGCGTTCCGGCCTGACCCGGGCGAGCACTCGCACCCCCAGCAGGACCGCCAGCAGGTGCGCGCCCGCGTCCGCTGCCGGGAGGACCTTCGGCACCTCGCCGCTTGCCTGCCCCGCCTCCATGCAGCGCTGGAAGAAAGCCTGGATCTGGGCAAGTTCGCCGGCGATGCCCTGGCGGCATGCCTCGTCGCCCGGCGTCGACTCCACCGCGGCATTGACCAGCATGCAGCCGCGGTGCCGCGCGTCCGCAACGGAACGATCGACGATCTCGCCGAAAAAGGCCGCGATGGCATGGCCAGGCGTTTGCGACGATTCCAGCCGTGCGATCCGCTCGTGCAGCGTGCGCTCCAGGTAGTGCTCCAGCGCGCGCAGGAACAGCCCGCGCTTGTCACCGAAGGCGTTGTAGAGGCTGGGCTGCGTCAAACCCATGCACTTGACGAGATCGCGCGTGGAGGTGGCTTCGAAACCGTTCGCCCAGAAGGCATCTCCGGCTGCTTCCAGCACCTGTTGTTCGTCGAATTCGCGGGGTCGCGCCATGGTTGCTCCGGCTTGGCTGACTGAGGTGGAACGGGATGGATATGTTTTGTATCACACGCCACAAAATGGATTGTATATCGATTGATATAGAACGCAAGGTGAATGCGAATAACCGTTAGGGGGCGAGGGGAATGTTCAACAAATGATCAAGATGAAATGCGGCCAGATAGCGGCATCGGCGCATGTGCGAAGGCGTGGCAGGCTATTGCGCTGTGAAAGCCACCCGGACGGGCATAGGATGTCGAGACAGACAGCGAACCGCCGCTGGGCGCGCAGCGCCGCAGCTACAGCCATCGTGGGATCTACGTGGACAACGGGAAGGTGATGCAGGGATGCCTGGAACACCAACTGAACGCGCTTCGGCTGATGGGCGGCTGATAGGCGGCTAGATGAAGTTTTGGCGGCAGCGCCGGTGCGACGGCAAGCCATCGCCCAGGCGGCGTGCCCGCCCGGCACATCCGGCGTCCGGCGCGCGGGGCGGGCGAGCGATCAACGCGTGACGTGTTGAAGCGCCCGCGGCGGCCGGCTGATCAGCCCTGGCCGCGACGCGGGCAGCCCCGGATCGGCTGCCGGCTCAGCCCAGGCTGGCAGCCGCCACTTGCGGCCTGGCCTGACCGCCGGCGACCCGGTCGATCGCGGCAAGCACCTCTTCGACCTCGGGCACCACGCCGCGTGCGCCCACGGAGACAGACTGCCCCGGCGTGTCGATCCCGAAATGCTGGCTGTCGGTCACCGTGAACAGCATCACCGACGGCTTGCCCAGCGCATCGGCCAGGTGGACGAAGCCGGTGTCGGTGCCGACCACCAGCGCGGCGGCATCCACCCGTTGCGCGCATTCGGTAATGGTCATGCGCGGCAACACCTCGGCGCCGGGAATCTCGGCAGCCAGCGCCTCCGATTGCTCGCGCTCGGCGGGCGAGCCCCAGGGCAACTGAATCTTGTAGCCTCGACCAGCCAGCGTCCTGCCGACCGAGATCCACCGCTGCGCAGGCCATTTCTTGGCCTCGACCGAGGTAGCGTGGAACAGCATGGCGCGCGGCACGCCATCGGCATTGAGCGGCGCGGCGGGCGCCGGCACGCGCAGCGCGTAATGTTCGACGGGATCCAGTGCGTAGCCAAGCGCGTTGGCGACCACCATGCGCATCTTGTGGCGCGCGGTGGCGTCTCCGTGCGGCCCGAAGATCTGCGTATAGGCGAACACGGCACGCGCCTCGCCCAGATACTCGGCGGCGTAGCCCAGGCGCCGGCTCGAGCGCGCCAGCCAGGCCACGATGGCGCTCTTGTACACGCCGTGCACATCCACCACCACATCGTACTTTTCGCGGCGCAATGCCCACAGCGCGCCGAAGATGGCACGCAGGTCGGCCCAGCTACGGGACTTCTTGAAGCCGCGCAGCGGCGGCGCGATCACGCGGTCGACGCCCACGGCCCAGCGGGGAATATCGGCGCAGGAAGCATCGGCCACCCAGTCGATCTTGGCCTCGGGATAAGCGCGGCGCAGGTCGGACACCAACGGCAAGGTGTGCACCATATCGCCAAGCGAGGTGATCTTGATGAGGAGGATGCGTTTCATGGATAAGGCGGGGGTCGGGTTGCGGACAAGCTTCGCCGGCTTGCGGCGAGGCCGTAGTATGCACCAGGGCCATAGCCCGCGCACGCATTACCCAATGTGCACCCGCCTGAAATGGGGTCTGCGCGACACTCGCCGCGCGCCCGCGCCATGCCATCTTTTCCTTCGGCTTGCGCTAACGCGCAGCCCGCCCCGCCAATCAGCGCCAGGCGGCTGCGCTGGCCACGACCGTGGCAAAACGGTCATGCAGGGCGGCCAGCGAGCCGCGGTGCACTTCCGCCGCCGCGAGGGGCGCTCCGCCCAGCGGGTCCGGCAGGTCGCGCGTGGCGCAGGCCGAGGCCACCACGGTGCTGCGATAACCATGATCGAGTGCGGACCGCACCGTCGCGCTCACGCACATATGGGTCTGGAAACCCGCCACGATCAGCTCCTTGCGGCCAAGTTCTTCCAGCAACCCCGCCAGGGTCGTACCGGCAAAACTATTGGGCAGGCCCTTGACCACGGTATGTTCACCGGCCTGCGGCTCCAGCCCCGCGACGATGGCCGCGTAGGGCCCTTCCGGATCGAAGGCGCCACCGCCGGCCCGGCCGTGATGCACCACGTGCACCACCGGGCTGCCGTGGCGGCGCGCCAGCGCCAGCAGTTCGCCGCAGGCCGCGATGGCCGCCGGCATGCCTGTCAGCGGCAGCTTGCCGTCCACGTATTCGCGCTGGTGGTCGATCAAGACCAGGGTGGCTGCCTCCCAGGCCGAAGGAGCGCGGCTGGCGCCGGCGAGGTCAAGCAAGGTGAAGGGTGCGGCCATCGTGATTCCTTTCGAAGTCGGTGAGTAAGCCGGTACTGAGCCGGTACTGAGCGGGTATTGATCGGGTATTGATCTGGTACAGGCAGGCGCCACGGTGGCGGCAACCATGCAAGCGATGATAAGCCGCGCTATCCTGTTCGCCAATTCTCAATTGCCTCACAACCATTGTGCAAAAACGCTCACTGCACTGGGATGACCTGCTGACCCTGTCCACGCTGATCCGGACTGGCAACTATTCGGCCTGCGCCCGCGAACTGGAGGTCACGCACGCCACCGCCATCCGCCGCATCCGCCGGCTGGAGACCGCGCTCGGCAAGCCCGTGGCGACGCGCACCGATGGCGCCTTCGCGCTGTCCGCCGCCGGCCGCGCGGCACTGGCCGCGGCGCAACAGATGGAGAACTCGGCCGAACGCCTGCTACGCGAAGTGGAGGACGCCGGCGGCGGCGTTTCCGGCGTAGTCGGCATTGCCTGCACCGCGACGCTCGGCAGCCACTTCCTGACGCCGCGCATGTTCGCGCTCTATCGCGCGCACCCGCAACTGGAAGTCCGGCTGGAAACGGACAATCGCATCGCCAGCCTGGCCCGGCGCCGCGCCCACATCGCGGTGCGTCTGGCGCGGCCCCAGGAAAGCGACGTGATCGCGCAGCGCGCCGGCAGCATGCGCTTCGGCCTCTATGCCCCGGCACGGCCAGCCGGGGCCGGCGCCTGGAACGAGCAGGATCTCGCTGCCGCGCCGCTGTGCGGCCTGCTGGACGAAGGCCTGGCCCTGCCGGAAGCCGAATGGACGCGGGCGCTGGCAGCGCGCAAGGGTTTCCAGTCGAACAATCTGCTGGCGGTGCATCAGGCAATCCGCACCGGCCTGGGTATCGGCCTGCTGCCGCATTACCTGGCGCGCGACGATACGCGGCTCACGCTGGTGCGCGAGGTGCCGGAGGTGTTGCGGGAGATCTGGCTTGCCTATCCGCAGGAATTTCGCGGCGCGTCACGGTTCCGGCCGGTCATCGACTGGCTGGCCGGCGAATTGCGGCAATGCCCTTGAACCTTGCAATATGGACGTTGGCCGCCGCCGGTGACGGCGGAATCCGTTGAAAGCGCGGGGGCAGGCAGTATAGTTGGCTAAGGCATGCCGGCACAACGGCACGCGCCGTGGCGCGGGTAGCGCGCTCATTGCGATGATTGGCAAGCCGGCTTGCCGCCCTCGGCAACCCGGCCGCACCGGGAGCACCACCATGGACCGGGACTCACCGGCAAAGCTGGATGCAGGCGCGCTCGGGCTGGGCGAATCCGTGGTGATGGGCGTGGCGGGCACGGCACCCGCCTTCAGCCTCGCGGCAACCACGGCCACCCTGGTCGCCACGGTGGGGGTCCTGGCGCCGGCCAGCCTGCTGTACTGCGGGCTGATCATGTTCGGCGTGACGCTGTCCTACCAGCAACTGAACAAGCTGCATCCCAACGCCGGCGCCTGCTATACCTGGGTGTCCGAGATCTTTCATCCTGTGCTGGGTTTCTTCGCGGGCTGGACGCTGCTGGTGGCCTCGGCGGTATTCATGGTGTCGGGCACCATTCCCGCCGCGACCGCCACCTTGCTGCTGTTCGATCCGGCGCTGGCCGAACGCCCGCCCGTGGTCACGCTGGTCGCAGCGGGCTGGCTGCTGGCGGTAAGCGCCGTCGTGATCAAGGGCATCAAGCTGACCAGCTATACCCAGGTGGCGATGACGCTGGCCGAGGTGGGCGTGCTGGCGGCAATCGTGCTCGCAGCCCTGCTGCGGGCGCCGTTGCCGCTTGCGCATCCGCTCTCGCTGTCATGGTTATCGCCAGCCGGCTTTACGCCGCAACTGTTTGCCAACGGCGCGCTGGTGGCGCTGTTCTTCTTCTGGGGCTGGGACGTGACGGCCAACCTGACAGAGGAAACACGCGATCCTGAACATGCGCCCGGACACGGGGCCGTACTTTCCATGCTCATCGTCCTTGCGCTGTTCCTGGCCTTCGTCGTCGCCAGCCTGGCGGTACTGAGCGACGAGGACATCCGCCGTGCCGGCACCAATACCGTGTTCGCCCTCGCCGCCCGGCTCTTGCCGCGCCCGTGGGACTACCTGGCCGTACTGGCCGTCATGCTCAGCACCGTGGGGACGCTGGAAACCTCGATCCTGCAGTTCACCCGCACCCTTTACGCCAAAGGCCGCGATGGCTTGCTGCACCCGCGCTATGCCGCATTGCATCGCACCTGGCGCACGCCGTGGGTGGCGACAACCGCGATTGCATCGTTCGGCCTGCTGTTGCTGGCCCTGTCCGCGGGCTTCAGCAGCGTGGGCCAGATCATCCGGGACTCGGTCAACGCCATCGGCTTCCAGGTGGCGTTCTATTACGGACTGGCAGGATTCGCCTGCGCCTGGTACTCCCTGCGCCATGCCGCACGCACGCCGGCCAGGCTGTTGTTGCGGGTGCTCTGGCCGGCTGGCAGCGCAGCGTTCCTGTGGTTTATCGCGCTTTACAGCATCCCGAGTTTCGACCTGGCCACGCGCGTGGTTGCCCTGGGCGGCATCGCCGCCGGTGCCGTGCCGCTCTGGCTGAACCGGCGGCGCCAACTGCCTGCTTAGGCGGCGGCAACGGACGCCATCAGCAGATCCGACGCGGCTTCGATACGCTGGGGGGCGCCGAACAGGCGCGCCACCACCAGCCCGTTCTGCAGGGCGCCGAAGACCGCTTGCGCCATCGACTGAGGAGGCAATGGCATGGCATGGCTCTGCGTAGCCCGCCCGTTCCGCGGCACGCTTTCGAGCAAGCGGGTGAGCCAGCTTTCATTCAGCCGATAGAAATCCTTGAGGATGCGATGCACCGCCTCGGGCAGCAGCAAGGCTTCCGTGGATAGCATGCCCACCAGGCAGATCGCGTCACCGCCCGCCGTAGCGTGCCAGGGCCTCAAATACGCGCGAGCCTGTTCGGCCACGGGCAGGCTAGTGTCGATGTCGCGCACATACCCAGAGATGCGCGCGCTGTATTCCGTCACCGCCGCCGTCAGCAGGTCCTCCTTGGAGGGGAAGTAGTAATGGATGCTGGAGGTCTTGACCCCCACCCTCTCGGCGAGGTCCCGATAGCTGAAGCCATTGAAGCCCCGCTGCCGCACCAGCACCAGGGTGTGCTCAAGCAGTTGTTCGCGTACGGATTGGGTGGTCATATGGCATGCATCCACCTTTCGGCGGACCCTCGGGAAGCGTTGGCGGTGCCCTTGCCGGAGGTTGTTCCCGGCATCAATGGCAAAAAGCCGGTGCTACCGGCTCTTTGCATGCACCACCAGACTCATTGGCTGACAGGTTGATTCACTTCACGACATCGCGTTCAGGCGTTGGCGCCTTCGGTGAATACATCGAACTTGCCGGTACGGGCGCCATCCGTGT